>CALISP010000165.1 GCA_938041705.1 uncultured Cocleimonas sp.
CCGTCGCTCGACCTGAAGCTGTTGTTGGCCCTTATCTTTATTTTATGGGTGCAGAAGCAGAGAAACGCACCAATGAGAAAGTGGTATTTGAGCGTCTCGATGCTGACTTACAATGGCCGGGTGAAGCGTAAGAACGCTTTATAGAGCTTAACCATAGACTTAGCCATAGATTTAGCATTGATATGAAACAAGATAATATATTTTCTAAAACTCAGCAGGTGGTTGATTTCGCCTTTGATGATTCTGTGGCTGATGTGTTTCCAGATATGATTCGTCGATCTGTACCGGGTTATGAAACGATCATTTCATTGTTGGGTGTATTGGCGAATCAATATGCTCAAGATAATACGCGAGTCTATGATTTAGGTTGCTCTTTGGGTGCAGCAACGCTTTCGATACATCAACAAACCCGTACGCTTGATCTTGAGCATATTTGTATTGATAATTCAGAAGCGATGGTTAAGCGCTGTGAATCGCGCTTAGATCGCCTTATGCCTGAAGCCAACTTGCAGTTACTATGCGAGGATATTGAAAAGGCTGAAATAAAGGATGCTTCGGTGGTTGTGGTGAATTTCACTTTACAGTTTCTTACCCCAGAAACTCGTTTAGCTTTACTTAAAAAGATTTACGAGGGCTTATTGCCTAATGGAGTTTTGGTTTTATCTGAAAAGCTAGTGTTTGATGATAGTACTGAAAACCAACACCAAATTGACTGGCATCATAATTTTAAACGTGCAAATGGTTATAGTGATTTAGAAATTAGCCAAAAACGTGCTGCAATAGAAAATATAATGATTCCTGATACTTTTGAGCAACATCAGCAACGATTGCAAGAAGCCGGTTTTGATGAATCATACCAATGGTTTCAAAGTTTTAATTTTGTCTCTATGGTTGCGATTAAGCACTAAGGCTTGAACAGTATGAATATTTCTTTTGATAGTCTTTATGCCGACTTAATCGAACAAGATTTTGCTGAATGGCAGGAGATTTTACCTGCACAGTTAGAGCATGCATTTGATCAACGCCAACACGGTAAACGTGAAGAATGGCATGATATTTTAGCGTCCCTACCGGATGTTACAGCCTCTGATATTGATATTGGTGTCGACAAGGTTCGTATTGGTAAAGCTTCAGATATCGATGAAGAAACCAGAGAAGCGCTTTTTCAATTGCTAACTTCATTGCATCCATGGCGAAAAGGTCCTTATGAATTATTCGGAATTCATATTGATACTGAGTGGCATTCAGATTGGAAATGGCAACGAATAAAAGATCATTTAAGTCCTTTAAAGAACCGTCGAGTATTAGATGTAGGCTGTGGCAATGGTTATCATATGTGGCGGATGTTGGCAGAGGGCGCGCAATTAGTTGTGGGTGCTGATCCTAGTCAATTCTTCTTGGTGCAGTTTCATACTCTTAAGAAATATGTGGGTGAAAAACCCATTCATTTACTTCCGTTTAAGAGTGAAGAGTTACCAGCGTTAACAAATAAATTTAAAGGTAAGGGTTTTGACACCGTATTTTCTATGGGTGTTCTCTATCATCGCGTTTCACCCATCACTCACTTGCAAGAGCTTAAAAGTTTTTTACGTAAGGGCGGGGAGTTAGTGCTTGAAACTTTGATTATTGAAGACGAGCTTTCAGATGACAAAAATAATGATAAGCAGCAATTATTATTGCCAGAAGATCGCTATGCCCAAATGCGTAACGTTTGGTTTTTACCTACGCCTAATTTACTAATAAGAATGCTTGAACGTGCGGGTTTTAAGAACTGCCGCGTCGTTGATATTAATCAGACGAGTATTGAAGAGCAACGTAAGACAGATTGGATGACATTTGATTCTTTAGAAAATTTTCTAGATCCTAATGATCATAATAAAACCATTGAGGGTTATCCTGCTCCTAAGCGTGCTGTAGTTATTGCTAATCTTTGAATACCTAATCAGTTTATAAAATACCCAAAAAGTAGGGGGGTGTCTTTTTAAACCCTATCAAAATAGACTATTTTTTGCTAATGTTCGCTGTTGAAACAAACCCATATTATTCTTCAAAAATCCTAATAAAATATTGAATCTATGACTCAAATTATAGCAGTAGCTAATCAAAAAGGTGGTGTTGGAAAGACGACTACCAGCGTTAATTTAGCAGCATCTTTAGCTGTGATTAAACGCCGTGTGTTACTGGTTGACATGGATCCTCAGGGTAATGCAACTACAGGTATCGGTTTGGATAAACACGATAGCCCTGTTTTAATGAGTGATGTTTTACTGGGTGATGCGAAAGTAGAAGATGCTATACAGACTATTCCTGATTCTACGATTCATGGTTTAGCGGGTGGCCCTAATCTGAGTATCGCTGAGTTCGAGATGATGCGAATGGACGAACGTGAATATCGTCTCAGAAGGGTGTTGAATAAGGTTAAAGATGATTATGACTATATAATTATCGACTGCCCACCTTCTTTGAATATGTTAACTGTTAATGCTTTAGTCGCCGCTAATGGTGTGCTGATTCCTATGCAGTGTGAATACTATGCTCTGGAAGGATTGTCTGCGTTGATGGGATCGGTAAAAACTATTCGAGATAGCGCTAACTCCGAGTTAAAGATTATTGGTTTACTGAGAACAATGTATGACCCGCGGAATAATTTATCGCGTGATGTATCTAATCAATTGTCACAACATTTTAAAGATACACTGTATAACACTTCGATTCCGCGTAATGTTCGTTTAGCTGAGGCTCCTAGTCATGGATTGCCTGCTTTGATGTACGATAAGCGTTCTAGTGGTGCTTTAGCGTATTTAGCTTTAGCGGCCGAAGTCATCAGAAAAGAGTCTTCTCGTAAAGCTGCGTAGCTTTCTTGTATCTCACTTAAACCTAAATACTAACGTAAAGTAATAATAGCAAGGAAGGAAATTTATCATGGTAAAAAAACCAGGATTAGGACGCGGTCTAGATATGCTATTGAGTTCATCCGCTAAAGATAGCGAATCTAATAAAGATAGCGAATTAAAAAAACTTCCTGTTGAATTGATCCATAAAGGTGAATACCAACCTCGCTTGAGTATTGACCCTGATGCATTGCAAGAGTTAGCAGAATCTATTAAAGCGCAGGGCTTAGTTCAACCTGTGGTGGTTCGTCGTATTGAAGGTGGCGAATATGAGCTAATTGCTGGTGAACGTCGTTGGCGTGCGGCTCAAATTGCTGGAATGCATACGATACCAGCGATTGTGAGAGACATTCCGGATCAAGCAGCTGCGGCGATGTCTTTGATTGAGAATATTCAACGCGAAGACTTAAACCCTTTAGAAGAAGCAATTGCAATGAGTCGTTTGATTGCAGACTTTGGTCTAACGCATCAACAGACTGCCGAATCAGTTGGTCGTTCACGCGCGGCAGTTAGTAATCTTTTACGCTTGTTGGATCTTGAAGATACAACTAAGGAATTATTGGATTCAGGCAAGATAGACATGGGCCATGCTCGTGCATTATTAGCGCTTTCAGGTGCCCTGCAAGTTGAAACAGCACATATTGTCGCTAACAAGCAAATGTCTGTTCGTGAAACAGAGAGACTGGTTAAGCGCATTGCAAATCCTACTGAATCGAAAAAAGCGACTCCTGGTAAAAAAGCATTAGAAGTTCAAAAATTAGAAGAGTCTCTATCAGAAAAGCTTGGTGCGGCGGTCAATATTCAATACAACAATAAAGGTAAAGGAAAATTGGTTGTTGAATATAATAATCTTGATGAATTAGATGGAATTCTTGCGCATATTAATTAATTTACAGTTTAAAAGTAGGGATGTGAATTTCTAGTTATGGACGCTGAAATACTTTTATTTATGTCTGATAAAGATCAAGAAGAGTTTTTAGGGATAGCAAAAACTTGTTGTGACTCAATTTCTGAAGCATCTCAATCTAAAACCCTAGAGTTTCATATAGGCGGTTGTAAATTGCTATTTACTCCTTCAGCCTTAGAGGATATGACTCTTTATATTGGTAAATTAGAAATTAGATCAAATGAGTTAACTGAAAATATTATCTTAAAAGATAAAGAACGTGCGAAATTAATATTCAGAAAACTGCGTAATTGGATTAAGAATAATTACTGGAGCAGGCTCGCTTATTTAAATGAAAATAAAAAAGGTAAGTTAACTCCATCTCGTAATCATTGGCTTGGCCCAGACGCAAAGTTATGGAAAGAAGGTGATGAGAAACATAGGGTTTTGAAATTATCCAAAACGAGTTGGATGGTGTTTGAATTAGGTTATTAGTGTTATTGCTCATATCGATTTTATAAGTGCCACTAAATAAAGATTTATATTAGAACTTAGTAACCTTAGAACTTAGTAACAATATCTGATGCATTCAATGGAAACTGATCATCAGTTGTAACAGGAACTGGTTTAGAAAATAAGAATCCTTGTACTGAATCCGCTCCTAGTTCTTTGACTAAAGCGAGTTGTTCTATTGTCTCAACACCTTCTACAACAACTGATACTCCGAGTCTTTTTACGAGACTGATGGCTGAGTCCAATATGGTTTTATTACCGTTATCTGCCTCAATTAATAAGCTTCGGTCGATTTTTACGCTATCAAAAGGGAGGCTCGATAAACGTCCTAATGATGAGTATCCTGTACCAAAATCATCCATAGCAATAGTAAAACCAGCTTCTTTTAATAAATGAATGGCAGGGATTAAACTTTCAGTTGGAATATCTCCATCTTCAGTCACTTCAACACAGAAGCGTTTAGGAGGAAGTCCTTTAGCTTTAAAGTGTTTTATGAAACTGGTTAATGTGTCGCGATCGTCCAGCATATACGGTGGCACATTGATATTGATAGTTACATCAGGAAGTCTATAGAACTGATTTGCAATCATGTTTATGCATGTGTGCGTTAGGTCTGTAAGTAAGCCATAAGATTGAGCTTGTTCTAGAAATTGACCAGGCATTAATATGCCATGCTTTTTTGAATCTACACGGATCAGCATTTCTAATGCCTTTAGTGCGCCTGTTCTAACATCATAGATTGGTTGGAAATGTATGGGCAATCTATTATCGTCAATTGCTTTTTGTAATATCTCTCTTAACTCATGTCTTGGTAGTTCTGTGGTTTCAAATAAATTCGGCGCATCATCAGTATCCTGATGGAGCGTAAAATGTCTTTTTTGTAAGCGAGATTTTTTTAAGCCAATTTCAGCATTACGAACTAATTTATCTAGGCTTGATGGCTTAGTAGAGTGGCTTCCACCATAAGTTAAAGGTACCGCTACACGTTTGTTAAAAACTGAATCCCAAAGCCCGATTTCTTCTTCAAATGATAAAAAAGCTTCGTGAATCTTTTCTTCTTTAACCTGTAGTACGGCTAAGAAATTATCCCCTGTAGTTCTTGCAACATAGAGTACACCGTTAACTTTCTTGATTCTCTTTGCTAGGTTTTTTAGAACTTGATCTCCAAATTTTCTATCATACATATCATTGATAGATTTAAAGTCTTCGATATTGATATTTAAAACTAGAATATCTTTTAAATTTACAATGCTTGAAGAGAGTCCAACATAATTAAACATTCCTGTTAGTGAATCTGTAAATGCTATATCTCTTAATTTTTGACGTTGCTTTTCATAGTTACTAATTAAAATTATAACTCGACATATAACAATTGTACTCATAATGCCGCCCATCACTGCAATCGTTAAAGGTGTAAGGCTAGGTAAGTCCAGCAACCAGCGATAAATGACACCTAGAGGTACTATTAGAGAACCTACTATTGTGGAAACCCACAAAAGTTTGACTCCCATTCTCTTGGCTTTCTTTGGTTTAATATTGTATTCAAATTCCTCAGTGAATATATAAAATATCGCTAATACCCCTGGGAGTTGATAGAAATACCAAGATAATTTATTCAATATTTCATTGTGACTAGAATATTGGAACGTTATAAACGCATCTAAATAAAAATGTATAGATAGAAGTAAGACCATTACACCAAGTAATAGGTCGTTAAGTTTAAACTTCTTAGATAACAAGCAAGCTATGAATATCAATGATAGGAATATCGTCCCTAAAATAATATTAAGTACTAAGCTCTGTTCGAACTCATTTAGTTGATACAGAGCTATGCTCAATAAGTTAGGTGAAACTAAAAATATAAGGCAAATAGTGGAGAGAATCACTAAGGTAAAATCTAGGGTAATTCCTCTTAAATTATATTGTTTTTCAACTAAGTATAATAAATTTATGCTAAATAAGCCGGTCATCAATACTCCCAGTAATTCAAGCCCTGATGGGAACTGTGTATCGATTTCATAACCATAGAAAATCAGAGAGTTGAAAATAAAGGAACTACTAATCAATATTATGGCAAAGACGAGTATCCCCCATGGGAAGAACGTTTTTTTGCTTATAAAAAAACCGCAAATAACAGCAATAATATTTAATCCAGCTATTAATAAATCAGTTCCATACTTAATAACAGGATCATTAATAAATAAAGATGCTGTTACTAATATGAGCAAAATGAATGCGTAAGCTTGCCATATAAAGGGCATTCCTTCTTTGCTGAGATTTTTAGTGAGCTGTTTATATTTCATTCTTGTTTTTTTTATTTAGGTTTACATATATGTAAGCCAAAAGCTGATTATTTTTATTAAAATTATAATAAGCCTATATTATAGGGTTATTTAAAATTATCTTGGCTTTTCAGATAAACAGTCGTTAATGATTAGAACTGTTTACGAATTTCTTTTTTAATTTTTTCTTTGAGAATATCTTTAATATCACGTGAGCTGTTTCTATTTTGCGTAGTGTTTTGTTGAGTATTTCTATTAGGAGCAATTGTAAATGTTTGAACTGTTATCTCATTAGCGTTTATGTTTACAGCTTCGCTACCTGATAAACCTTGGTAATTAATACTAATTGTATATCTTGCTGGTGGTAGATTGAATACGCCTGATGAAACTTTATTTGCACGAGCTACAATTTGTCCTGATGTATTGGTTACAACAAGGTTAGCCCTCACAGGGGTTCCGTTTTCGTCGACAATACGACTTTTTAATGTCCCTTTTATAGCCTGAAAGTCAGCATTATTAAAAGTTAAACGAGTATTTTGATTTTGTCTTATATTAACTCGTTGATTACGTCTTTTATTATTATTTATAGCGGTAACAATATAAGAACCAACATCTAGTTTAAAATTAGCAGCTTGAACACTCGTTAATTCTACTATTTTTTCTCCGGATGATTTTGCAACAATAAAGTGTGTTTTGAGCGTATTTTGATTCACTCGTTGATTTCTTGCCGCTTGCATTGAAACATTTAGAAATCCAGTGGCAATTGCATTCGGTTTATTATTTGCTTGGACTGGCTTAGTAGTTATGTTTGAAGATTCTTTATTATTTTGAGTATTAGCTGTTTGATTAGGATTTACTAATAAAAATGTTTCGTTAATATTTTGATCTTTTGATACACGGATTGTTTTAACTGAATTATTTCTATTTTTAGCTCTTACCGTTACTTTATAAACTCCAGGGGCAAGTGAGAAATTTGCAGAATCAACATAGGTTCTTTTATCTAAATGTTTTCCTGCTGTAGTTTGAATATAAATATTAGATTTGATCGGCTTTTTGGTTAGTTCATCCTTAGCCACAATACTTAAAGTAACTGGTTTGTTATTTATGTTTTCTGGTTCGGTTGGAACCGGTGTTTCATTTTCAATAGGCTTAATGGTTACATTTTCATTAATTTGAGTGCCGTTATCTTGAGTATCTTCTTCTTTGGTGATCTCAGATTGTGGTAAATCAAAACGGAAAATTTCATTTAGGGCCTGCCCAGCATTCACCCTTATTTTTTTGTTTGAAGTTCCATTAGGACCTATAACTTTAATATTATAATCCCCGACCGCTAAAGATAGTTCAGTTTGAGTAGCTGCTTTTATATCTTGGATTACACTTCCGTTAACATTGGTAATGGTAATGTCAGCTCTTACAGGGTTACTCGAATTAGTATCGAAAATCCTCACAAGTAATTTTCCTTGTTGAGCAGCTTGTTTAAGAATAAAAACAGTTTGTGTTGATTCACCTGCTTTTACTTCTACACTTCTAAAGTCTTTATTATTCCCACTATTAACACTTACCTTGTAAGTTCCCGTTTTAAGTTTAAATAAACTACTTTTGACGTTGTTTCTGGATGCAACTACTTCTCCATTGATTTTTTGAATTATAAAGTTTGCATTTATAATTTGATCATTCATTTTTGCAGATACTTGTAAAATTCCAGTTGAAGCAGGTGGTTCTAGTTCAAATGTCTGTTTTGCAGTGGAGTTAGCTCTAATAATCATGTAACGACTTTTTGTTAGCACGGGGATGATTTGATTAGTTGCTTCGTCAATTCTTGTTAAGGTCGTTTCAACTTTATACTGGCCAATAGGCAGACGGTAGGATGCATTGCTAACATTTTTACTTTCAGCAACTTTCACGTTTTTTTGATCAAATATGGTATAGCTAGCTTTCAAGTTTTGACTGTTATTTGGATTGATAGCATTAATTTCCATCATTCCATAAGTAATCGGTTTTTCATCTTTTGTTATAGCTTCTTCAGGTTGTCTTTCATCTTCTAGAACAGGCTTAATGATTTCTTGATTAGTAACACTCTGGTCTTTTTTTACAATAGGCGTGCTTACATCATTAGGTAGTTCAGCATTTAGATCTCCAATGTTAGATGTATCCTGAGAATCATTATTGTTTTGATTATTGTTAGGGTTCAAGGTAATCGAAGGAGCGGAAATATCTTGAGAGTCTTTATTAATTAATTGATCTTTATTGTCAGTTATTTTAGACAAAGGGTTATCTTTATCTAAAAGACTCATAGTGCCTATGATAGCCATTATAAGCACTACCCCAATGATAATGCCTTTTAATAATTGTGACATACCGCCTGAACGACTCATAAAATATCCTATAAAAAACCGTTTTAGATGTTTGCTGCATTTGAATGGACTATGCACCTTGCAGAATAATACAACATTTATCTTGAAAAGTTTCCTTTAGACCATACATTTTGACAAACATTTATTACATTTTTATTAGTTAACTCAAGGTTTATTAGGATATTTAAAATGGCTGCAACTAAATCAAAAAAGCAAAACATGGAATTTCAAACTGAAGTAAACCAATTGCTCCAATTGATGATTCATTCACTTTACTCAAACAAAGAAATATTTGTTAGAGAACTGGTATCAAATGCGTCTGACGCATGCGATAAATTACGTTTTGAAGCAATTTCAGATGACTCACTTTATGAAGGTGATCCTGAATTACGCATTGAAGTTGATTTTGATGCTGATGCAAATACCGTAACCATTAGTGATAATGGTATTGGTATGAACAGCGAGGAAGTTGTTAACAACATCGGAACTATCGCTAAATCCGGTACTAAGGAGTTTTTATCAAAACTATCTGGTGATGCTGCTAAAGATTCCAATTTGATTGGGCAATTTGGTGTAGGTTTTTATTCATCTTTTATTGTTGCGGATAAAGTTACTCTGACTACCAGACGTGCTGGCGATAAAAAAAATCAAGGTGTCATTTGGGAGTCGAATGGTGAAAACGGCTTTACATTAGAAGAAACCAATAAAGAAACTCATGGAACTGAAATAGTTTTACATTTAAAAGCAGAAGAAAAAGAGTTCGCTAATGAGTATCGTTTACGTAATGTAATTTCTACTTACTCTGATCATATTCCATTACCTGTAAAGATGCGTAAGCAAGATGAAGAAGGAAAATTAACTGAAGAGTGGGAAGTAGTTAATAAAGCCAATGCGCTATGGACTGAATCAAAAAGTAATCTTAAAGATGAGGACTATCAAGAGTTTTATAAGCACATCGCTCATGATTGGGAGAATCCTCTAGCATGGAGTCATAACCATGTTGAAGGTAAATTGGAATATAAGTCACTGCTGTATGTTCCTGCAAAGGCACCACATGACCTTTGGGAGCCAGAACAAAAGAATGGCATTAAATTGTATGTTCAGCGTGTCTTTATTATGGATGATACTAAAAACTTAATGCCTCATTATTTGCGATTTGTACGTGGCGTTATTGATTCTAGTGATTTACCTCTCAATGTTTCTCGTGAAATATTGCAAAGCAATCATGTTGTTGAATCTATGAAAAAAGCATCGGTAAAGAAAGTGCTGGGCTTATTAGATAAAATGGCTAAGAACGAGGTTGAGGAGTATCAGAAGTTTTGGAATGAGTTCGGTCGCGCTTTAAAAGAAGGCCCTGGCGAAGATATGGGGAACAAAGAGCAGATTGCTAAGTTATTACGTTTCTCGTCGAGTAAAGAAGATTCAACGGAAGAAAATGTAACACTTGAAGACTATGTCTCTCGTATGAAGGACGAACAAGAGCATATTTACTACATTACCGCAGAATCTTTTGCTGCAGCTAAGAACAGTCCACATTTGGAAGTTTTCCGTAAGAAGGAAATAGAGGTCTTATTATTAAGTGATCGAGTTGATGAATGGCTTGTGAGTGGTCTTCAGGAATTTGATGGTAAAAAATTACAATCTGTTGCTAAAGGCGAGTTAGATCTAAGTAAATTCGAAAGTGATGAAGATAAAGAAGAGCAAGAGAAAGTAGAAGAAAAAGCGAGCGGAATCATCAAACATCTTAAAGAGGTATTAGATGAAAAGGTTGAAGATGTTCGTGTTTCTCATCGTTTAACTTCTTCCCCTTCTTGTATTGTGTTAAATGAACAAGATATGGCGCTCTATATGCAAACTCTAATGAAGCAAGCAGGGCATGATATGCCTAGTAATAAGCCAATATTAGAGATCAATCCTACACATCCTTTGATTGAACGAATGGAAGCGGAGACAGATGATGAGCAGTTTGCAGATTGGGCAGCTATATTATTTGATCAAGCTTTACTTGCTGAGGGTGCTCAGCTTGAGGATCCTGCGGGGTTCGTAAATAAGTTGAATAAATTGATGTTGAAGATGACTTAATAAAAATAAACATTGAACAAAAAAAGGCGCATTTAGCGCCTTTTTTTGGTTATTAGTTAGTAATATGTACCTACTTGATTAGGAATTCATCTCTATTTGTTTATTAAAGATTTAGGTGATGACTCATCTGATTTGAATTTACTGAAAGAAATTATTTGCTTATCGTTACTTTCGATATGATTATTGTCATCCCAATCTTTTAATAGCTCTATAAACTCAGAAGAAACTAAAGGTTTAGAAAAGAAGTAACCTTGGCCATAATCACACCCTTCATTTGCCAGTATTTGACGTTGGGTTTCAGTTTCAATACCTTCAGCTATAACCTGGCATCCTAGCTTGTGGGCCATAATGATAATAGCCTGTATTAATACAAGGTCGTCAGAATCTTCAGCGAGATTTTGTACAAAAGATCTATCAATTTTTAGAAAGTCTATATCAAATTTCTTCAGATAAGATAATGAAGAATACCCTGTGCCAAAATCATCAATAGAGATTTTTACATCCAAGTCTCTAAGGTTGTAGAGTTTGTTTTTAATAAAGTCATTAGACTCCATTAACACACTTTCTGTTATCTCTAGTGTTACATCCTCTCCTGATAATCCTGAAGTAATAATGTGACTGAACCAATCAGACACATTCATACCGTTCTTACCATATTGCAAGGGTGATGTATTGATGCTCATTTGGAAATCAGTCCCCAGTATTTCTTTTATTTTTACTGTTTCCGCTATAGATTTTTTGAAAACCCATTCACCAATATCAATTATTAAACCTGTTTCCTCAGCGAGTGGTATAAAATTATCTGGAGGGATTAGTCCTCGTGTCGGATGATTCCAACGAATTAAGGCTTCTGCTTTTAGTATCTTATTTGTAGCTAAGTCAACAATGGGTTGATAATTCAGTTCAAATTGCTCTTTTTTTATTGCTGTTCTTAAATCTTTTATAGTGTTGTTACGAAGAATAATTTCACTCTTCATTGAGCTGGTAAAGAATGAGAAACGGTTCTTTCCGAGTTTTTTTGAATGAAACATCGCTTGATCAGCATTATTAACTAGTTGTTCAGAGCTAGTTGCGTCGAATGGATAGGTAGTAATACCTATGCTAACTGATGTATGAATTTCATTTTCTTCAAGGTAGAAAGTATCGCTCAAAGTGTTTTTAATTTTCTTTGCATACTGTTCAATATTACTTTTACTTTTGCTATTAGAAATGATGAGCATGAATTCATCACCACTTAATCTTGTAATCTTATCATTTACAGATAGACAATTAAGAATACGTTTTGCAGCATCAACAATTAATAAGTCTCCAACGCTATGTCCAAAGTTGTCATTGATTTCTTTAAAGCTATCAAAATCAAGTTGAAATAGAGAAAAAGAATTACCTGTTTTTTCAGCTTCTTTAATTTCCATAGCAAGTAACCTATAGAATTTACCCCGGTTTCCAAGCCCCGTTAAATGATCTTGATCAGCTTCTTTTTGAATTAATATTTGACTTAGTTTTAACTCGTTTTTTGTTTTTCTTAAACTTAACGACCATGCTAAAAGTATCAGTAGTAATGAAAAGAATGCAGCGGCCATTTTCACTATGGTATCGGAGCTAATGTGTTGTTTAACCTCCATCCCAAACCAGTAGCTTGATAAAGCGTTTCGTGTGTTGATAGTGATTGAATCTAGGGTTTTTTGAAAAACACTGAGTAATACCTTATTTCCTTTTCTAATGCCGATGCTATGATTACTTGAATATTCGGTTTCTCCGGAAAAGGATAAATTCTGATAACCAAATTTTTTGATTAAATGACTCGCAGTAATAGCATTTCCAACATATGCATCTGCCATGTCTGAAGCAACTAAACTTAAGGCTAAATTAGTGTTTTCAACAGGTAATATTTCTATACTAGGGTATTTTTTTATTAGCTCATCTTGTGCAAAAGATCCTTCTTCAATTGCTACTTTATGACCTTTTAAGTTTTCCAATGATCGAACATATCCATTACTTAAAGCATCACTTATGATAATGGTAGGGTTGATGGCGAATGGACTAGTAAAATCTAAAAATCTTTGTCTTTGTTTGGTATTTACTAGTGCGGAGATAATATCTAATTCACCTGATTTAGCCATCTGCATGGTTTCATTCCAAGTGGCGTCCTTATCAATAATAAACTCAATATTAAGGCGATGTTCGATGATCCGCATGAAATCGGCACTAAAACCAATATATTCATCATCTTGTGAGATAGAGCCAAAGGGAGGGAAAGCTCGATCTATTCCCATCTTAATTTTTGAGTTTTGACGTAACCATTTTTTTTCTTCAATGCTTAAATCTAATTTATAATTATTACTGTAAATCAGATGGTCAATATTATTGTGACTTAAGTTTGATGAGATATAGTGAGGCTTAAAATAAATAAACACCAATGCTGCAGTCAACACAAATAAAAGCAGGAGTGAAGGTAACTCTTTTTTGTTAGGAACTATCTGCATGTTGGGGTTTTTATAATTTTTATTTTATGTGGTTTGTTACTTACACATATTATCAAAAACTCCTGAACCTAAACTGAATAACCCTTATTGAAATGGTTTAATTGTTAGAACCAATAATCATTTCTTCGTTATTTTAGAAAGTAAGTTTCATGCTGATTTATAGTTTGTCTTTGAATATAAAAATTCTCCGCACATCTAAGAATTTCTATTTTCTTATTATATAATAGTTGAGCAGAAATAATAAATTACCAAGATATGATTCAGCTTATAAGAACAAAGCTGAATCATATAGGTATAGGATTAACTATGATCGTGACCACAGCCGCCTTCCATATGAGGATGACCATGAGAGATTTCGTCTTCAGTAGCATCTCTCACATCTAATACAGTAACGTCAAAGTGAAGTGTTTCGCCCGCTAAAGGATGATTTGCATCTATCTTTATAGTATCCCCTTCAACATCAGCAATAGATATAATTTGAGTACCCTGTGCTGTTTGTGCATGAAATTGTGCTCCAGCTACAAGTTCGTCTTCAGGAATTCCTTCAAACATGGTGCGAGGAACAGCCTCAGTTAGGGTTGCATCTCTCTCACCGTAAGCATCTTCTGGAGCGACGATTAAATTAAAACTGTCATCTGTAGATTTGCTTTCTAGCGCATTTTCCAATCCTTTAATGATGCCGCCGGTACCATGCATATATAGAAAAGGGTGATCTTTGTCTGCTTGATCAAGAATTTGACCATCATCATTTTTTAAAGTGTAACCAAGTGAAGCAATTTTGTTGTTGCTGATTTTCATAAAAAATACCGTTTGAAATTTGTAAATTAAAAATTAAAGAAGGATGTTTTGTTAAATACAAAACAACCCTAGTCATTTAAACGGTCGCAGTCTGCCATAAATTTAACTGGACTTATAGTGCTACATCGATAACTTTAATTGAGTTATATCATTTTTTTAAACAAAGTAAATATTGTGATATTTATGCGAAAACAATTCAGCCTTAAATATTCTCATTGTTTATTGCCATGCTATTGCTATGTTATTCTTCGGTTTTTAAATCAATAGGGTTCACAGGAATGTCTTTAAAGCGCTTGCTTTATACATTATTTTTATATCTTGTTTTCCCTGTAATATTATTACGCTTATTATTGAAAAGTCGTAATAATTCTGGATATAGAAAACGCTTGTTTGAACGTTTAGGTTTAGTGGAAGCTATCGATAAAAAACCAGTGATTTGGGTTCATGCTGTGTCAGTGGGCGAAGCAATTGCTTCGAAACCTCTTGTAGAGGCGTTGTTGCATGATTATCCAAATATTCCAGTACTACTGACTACTACCACTCCTACTGGTTCAGACCGTGTGCAAGCAATGTTTGCAAATAAAATTCGGCAACATCAATTGTTACATACTTATTTTCCATATGATTTGTTGGGCTCTGTTTCTAGATATATAAATAATTTAAACCCAAAGATTTTAATTGTTGTCGAAACAGAGATTTGGCCGAATCTGTATGCAAAGTGTTATCAAAAAAACATTCCTGTGGTTATGGTGAACGCTCGGTTATCAGAAAAATCTACCCAGTCTTATCTGAAAGTTAGAGGTTTAATTGCTGAGACTTTATCTAAAGTAAGTGTAATTGCTGTCCGTTCAAAAAGTGATGCTATTCGTTTTTCTAATTTAGGTGCCGACAAAAGCCAAATAAAAGAAATTGGAAATATAAAATACGATATTAGTAGAGATGGTGTACAGGTTTTAAAATCTGAAGAACTGTTAAAAACTATTAATACTAATGTTTTAAACAAGAGATTGGTTTATGTCGCAGCCAGTACTCATAAAGGTGAAGAGTATAAAATACTGTTTACATATCAGAATTTATTAAAACAGTTTCCGGAACTACTTTTGATTTTGGTACCTCGTCATCCAGAACGTTTTGATGAGGTATATGATGAATGTATTAAGCAATTACCTAAAGAACTTAATATTCTAAGACGCAGTCAAAATCAAAGTTTTTCCCAGTTTAAAGACGTAAAGATAGATGTGCTATTAGGCGATAGTATGGGTGAGATGCAGATGTGGTTTGCTGCTGCAGATGTAGTTTTTATTGGAGGAAGCTTGGTTGAAACAGGAGGTCATAATCCTTTAGAAGCTACACTGTTTGGGGTTCCGGTAGTAAGTGGCCCTCACATGTTTAATTTTGAGGATATAACTGGTGAACTCTCTTCTGCAGAATTGTTATTAATTTGTAATGATGAATTTGATGTTGTTAACAAAATAAATCAGATACTTATGGATGGTAAAAACAAGTTGTTAGGAGCAAGTTTACAGAATGAATACATAAATAAAGCTAATGATTTTATGCAGCAACACCAGGGTGTTACCGCACGTTTATCAAAAATCATTTCTAGTTCTCTGGGTAAATAACTTATTGAGTATTCAAATCAGTTGTAATTAGCTCATCAAACTTTTGGATTTCTTTAGCATGTAAGGCATCTTCCTTCATACGTTTAGAAATTTTCTCTTCCATTAATTCTTGAGGCGTCTTAAGAATTTTATTTGTTTCATCGGCTTTTTCTTTAGTTTCTTCCATAGATTCAAGAGATAAACCAGCAAACATTGCATCTTCGACTTCGTTGCCATCTCTATCTAGTTCAGGATCTTCTTTAGACATGTTGGAATAACTATTGTCTTCCAAATTCATTTTGACTTGAAGGTTGCTAGGTGAATCAGCATTTTTCATTGCTTCTTCTAAAGAGATAATTCCTTCTTTATAGAGTTTATAAATATGACTATCAAAAGTCTGCATACCTAGCTCTTCAGATTTCTCCATTATTTCTTTGATTTCCATGATGTCACCTTTGGTAATCAATTCTCGAATTATTGGTGTTCCAATAAGAATTTCGATAGCTGCCACTCGTTTACCATCAATGGTAGGAATCAATCTCTGTGAGATAAATGCTTGAATGTTCAGGCCTATATCTTGTAATAGTTGATTATGACGTTCTTCAGGGAAGAAGTTAATAATACGATCGAGTGCTTGGTTTGCATTGTTGGCATGAAGGGTTGATAGGCATAAATGCCCTGTCTCAGCAAAAGCTAAGGCATGTTCCATAGTCTCTTCAGTTCGAATTTCTCCAATTAAAATAACATCGGGCGCTTGTCGAAGAGTGTTTTCAAGAGCGTCTTCATATGTATCAGTATCGACCCCAACTTCTCGTTGGCTGACCAAAGACTTTTTATGAGGGTGCACATATTCAATTGGATCTTCAATTGTAACAATATGACCTGCAGAATTTGCATTTCTATGATCTATTAACGCAGCTAATGAGGTGGATTTACCAGATCCTGTTCCACCCACAAACAAGATTAATCCACGCTTTTTCATGATTATATCTTTTAGAATAGGCGGTAAACCCAAAGCATCTGCATTGGGTATATCAACTTTGATATTACGTATTACCATCGCTAGATGAGTTCGTTGTTTGAAAATATTGATCCTGAATCTTCCAATGTCTGGCTCATCTAAAGCGAGGTTCATTTCTGGCTTTATTTCAAATTGATCTTGTTGATCCTTGTTCATCAGAAATTTTGCTATTTCGTCTAACTGTTCAGAAGTCATTCTGTCGCGGCTTAGAGCTTTCAATTCTCCTTGGAATTTAGCAGATGGTGGGGCATTAAAGGTTAAATAAAGATCTGATCCATCATTTTTAACAAGAATGCGGAGATATTTTTTGAAATCCATGTGCAAGGCCTTTTATATTTTTTTTTATTATATAAATATATTAGAAGATTTTTGTTTTACTTAAAAGAGTAAACCGACTAACTGTCATTATGCTTTAGTTGTTCTTTTTTCTATTTTGATCTTGTTAAGGAAAAGATTGTGATTAAGAAATTAGTTAGGCTTAAAGAGGTTATTTTATGTTTAGGTAAATATTAAAATAAGATATCAGTTTAAGTGGGGCATAAAACTATTTAAAAGTAGGGGGGGTGTAGTTTCTGTCTATTAGCACATCATAGTTAGTGTACTTGTTCTTTCAAATTGGCTAGTACGATGCTCTCATAAGTAGATTCCTTGCCATGTTCCTAAATTAAGCTTCTTATTTTTAATAGGTATTGTAATTTCTGTCTGGGCTAACATGTTGCGACCATGAGCACTCATATCACCCGTACTGAAGGCCCCTCTAAAGTATGACAGTATTCAGAATCTGCATCTGGAGATAAGTGTTGGATGATTGTTTCGAGATCGTACCTGACATCGGGGTCAGCATTTTCTGTAATAATTAATGAAGCACTAGTGTGTTGCAAAAATATACGACTTACACCTAGTGTATATAACTCATCATTAATTTATTCGTTGATGATGTCTGAGATTTCATAAGTCTCTCTTCCTCTGGCATTTACAATTATTTCTACTTGTTTTGTTTTCATAATTTAATACATTTCTATATTTCATAATATTTGCTTTAGTTTGAACTAACCTGTTTGAAATAGAGTCTATTGATAGCTATAAATTTCTTACAATTAGTTTATTTTTTTAAAATCTCTTTTTGTGCACATTTTAGTTCCACTTTTTCCTTTATAGTGCGGTAAAGTTTTAGCGCATATGATTGATAAGTGATAAACTTGCGCAGTTAAGCAACTGAATTTACATCTGTTTGTGACTAAATCAGAAATGTTGATTTAATTAAATATAATATAAAACAATACAATACATATATGAAATATGATTATTTCACAGGGGACTTTGGGAATATCTTCATGCTAAAACAACTCCAGCACGTTAAATACAAACAATTTAAAACAGCTTGGTACTCTGGCTTTAGGTATATCTCTCGATTAATTGCAGCTTCTGGTCTGTTTCTTAGTCTCAGTTTTTCGACGTTAACCTTTGCTCAAGATTCTGCTCAAATTGAACTAAATGATGTGGAAATTCCTGCTTTAATCGATACTGTATCTAGAATAACGGGGAAAAACTTTATTGTTGACCCTAGAGTTAAAGGGAGAGTAACGGTAATTACAGGTGGAGAAGTTGACCCTGATGAACTCTATGAATTGTTTCTATCAATCTTGCAAGTGCATGGTTTTTCGGCAGTGCCTGTGGGGATTGGAAGTAACTTAATAAAAGTTGTTCCTTCAAATCAAGCAAAGCAACAACCAGTACCCGTAATAGGTGAAAAAGAAGAGAAAAGTACAAAAAAGAGTACTCGTAAATCGGATGAACTAATTACACGTGTAATTCGTGTTGAGCATGTTCCAGCTGCAATGTTAGTGCCTATATTACGCCCCCTAGTACCTAGTACAGGACAACTTCAAGCTTATGGCCCTAGTAATACAATATTGATTTCTGATCGTGCTGCGAATATAGAACGTATTCTTAAAGTTATACGACGAATGGATCGAGCTGATGATGAGGAGTTAGAAGTAGTTCCTTTGAAATTTGCATCTGCTAAAGACTTAGCAGCGACCATTCAAAAGTTACAACAATCGAGTGTTAAAGGTGCTCCTACAAAAAACAAAATTTCTGCAGATGAAAGAACCAATAGTTTGTTACTTAGTGGTGATAAATCTTCTCGGCAACAAGTTCGAAAAATTATCGCTAAATTAGATACCTCTCAACCTTTAGAAGAAAAGACGAGAGTCATATATTTGCGTTATGCTAAAGCTGAAGATTTAGCGAAGGTACTAACAGGCTTTTCTAAATTACAGAAAACAACCAAAGCTACCAACAAAGGTGCAGCTGGAACTCAAAAGGCTGAAGTTGATATACAGGCTGATGAAGCATCAAACTCCTTAATTATAACGGCTGAGCCAGATGTTCAAAAGAATTTGGCAAATGTAATCAAACGTTTAGACGTAAGGCGAGCTCAAGTATTGGTTGAAGCAGTTATAGCCGAAGTTACCTCTGATTTTTCTAAAACATTGGGCGCAAGTCTTGGTTTTAGTAGCTCAGAAGGATTGCTGGGTGGTGCTGGAACTGTCGCTGGAGTTGGCGCATTGCTTAATGTTTTGTCTGGTGGAGACAATGCTTTGGCTGGTGTGGCGCCTTCAAGTGGTGGTGGTCGATTAGGCTTGGTTGATAATATTGGTAACAATAGATTTGGTTTGTTAGTTGATGCTTTGTCTGGTGATAGCGCTAATAATATTCTATCGACTCCTACTGTTTTAGCTTTAGACAATGAAGAAGCAAGTATTGTCATTGGTCAGAACGTGCCATTTGTTACAGGTACTACAACGAATACAACTACTGGAACAACCAACCCTTTTCAGACTATAGAGCGACAGGATGTTGGTATTACTTTAAAAATTAAGCCTCAAATCAATGCAGGCGATAGTATTCGCTTAGATGTTGAACAAGAGGTTTCAAGTATTGCCGCTAGTGCAGCTTCGGCAAGTGATATTATTACTAATAAACGTTCGATTAAAACGAGTGCAATGATAGAAGATGGTCAAGTTTTAGTTTTAGGAGGGTTGATGGAAGATACCTTTACCGACCAAATTACTAAAACTCCTATATTAGGTGATGTTCCGATCCTAGGTAAATTGTTTCGTAGTTCTACGACAACCAAAAAGAAACAAAATTTGATGGTTTTTATTCATCCTGTCATCATGCGCGACGTTTTAGCAGGTGACAGCTATACACGTCAAAAATATAACAAATTGAGAAATGTACAATCAGCGTCCAATGTAACCAGGCGTGGTATTCTTAAAGATAAAGCCGCTGCATTTCCTGCAGACTTGAAAAGTGGTTTGACTAAAAAATTAACTGCGGCACAAAAGAAGCAGATAATTATCCGACAGCAACAACAGCGGGAGTTAGAATATAAAAACCGCATTAGACAACATAAGATGGAACAACAGCGCAGGGCAGCAGAATTACAAGCTATTCGTAATGGAACCGTTCCAGCAGCTAGGCCAACAGCTATAAGATTAAAGCAAGTTCCTGCAAGGTTACAAAATGTGATGCCTAAAAAACGTAAAGATATCTTTAATGATGAAGCAATATCTAGATAATAATGAATCCGATAGAAACCTCAATAAACAACTCAATAGTAGATATTGAAACGGACCAACTAAAAGATTTCCCTTATAGTTTTGCGAAACGTAATGGTGTGGTTCTTCAGCGTGATACGAATGGCAAACCTATTGTTCATTATAAAAAAGGCCTCAAGCCTGCTATAGCAAATGAAGTAAATCGCTTTTTACAAACAAAAGTATCATTTCAGTTTATTGAAAACGAAGCTTTCGAACGTTTATTAGCCCTTCAGTATGATAATTCTGGTGCTGGTGCTAGCGCTATGATGGATGATCTAGGTGAAGAGTTAGATTTGAATGATGTAGCAGATTCATTACCTGAGCCTGAAGATTTACTAGAGTCAGAAGATGATGCGCCAATCATTCGACTGATTAATGCCATATTGACTCAAGCAGTTAAAGAAAATGCCTCTGATATTCACATTGAAACCTTCGAAAATAGAATGATTGTTCGAATGCGTGTTGATGGCGTATTACGTGAAATTTTAGAACCACCAAGATCTCTTGCTGCGATAGTGATTTCTCGGATAAAAGTAATGGCAAAACTGGATATTGCCGAAAAGCGTATTCCTCAAGATGGAAGAATTTCTTTACGAGTTGCTGGTCGTGGTGTTGATGTTCGTGTTTCGACATTACCCTCAGGTCATAACGAACGAATAGTAATGCGTTTGTTAGATAAATCTGCGGGTCGTTTAGATCTTGGACACCTTGGTATGGATCCAAATACTCATAACCGTCTAAAAAACCTAATCAAAAAACCACACGGTATAATTTTGGTTACAGGTCCTACGGGTTCAGGTAAAACTACCACTTTATATGCTTCATTGACCCATTTAAACGAAAGCAGTCGTAATATAATGACTGTTGAAGATCCAATTGAATATTATATTGATGGTATTGGTCAAACGCAGGTTAATAATAAAGTTGATATGACTTTTGCACGTGGATTGCGTGCGATACTTCGACAAGATCCAGATGTAGTTATGATTGGTGAGATACGTGATTTAGAGACTGCAGAAATTGCGGTACAAGCTTCCCTTACTGGTCATTTAGTATTTTCAACGTTACATACAAATACAGCAGTTGGTGCAGTTACGCGTTTGCGTGATATGGGCGTTGAGCCTTTCTTGTTATCTTCTAGTTTAATAGGTGTAATTGCACAACGTTTAGTTAGGTTGCTATGTCATGATTGCCGAACTGCTTATACTCCCGATGCTACTGAATGTGCTTTGTTAGGAGTTGATTCAGTATATCCTCCCACTCTTTACCATCCTCAGGGTTGTAGTGTTTGTAACGGATTGGGATATGTCGGTCGAAATGGTATCTATGAGTTCATTGAAATTGACGAAGTTTCAAGAAACCTAATTCATGATGGAGCCAGTGAACAAGATGTAGAAAGACATGTACACCAATACTCTCCAACGATACGTCAAGACGGCATGCGTCTTGTTTTAGAAGGACGTACCTCTCTAGAAGAAGTGTTACGAGTGACTCGATCGGATAGCAAACAAACTTCGACTACTGAATTAATCTAAAAAATGCCAGCATATGAATACATTGCTCTAGATGCTAAGGGCAAAGAAGAAAAAGGAATGCTTGAAGCTGATAATGTAAGACAAGTCAGACAACTACTTCGTGATAGCCACTTAACACCTCTTGAAGTT
Organism: uncultured Cocleimonas sp.; assembly: GCA_938041705.1. Classification (GTDB taxonomy): domain Bacteria; phylum Pseudomonadota; class Gammaproteobacteria; order Thiotrichales; family Thiotrichaceae; genus Cocleimonas. Next base: position 22,184 of record CALISP010000165.1, read on the forward strand.
AATCAAGTAGATAAGTCCGAAAATAAAAATCAAACAAAAAAACAGAGAGCTGGAAGAGTTAAGGCTGGTGATCTAGCTTTATTAACTAGACAACTTGCAACACTAGTTCAGTCTGGATCTCCATTGGAAGAAGCCCTCGCAACAACAGCTAAACAAACAGAAAAGCGAAATGTTAAACATATAATCTCGGCAGTCCGCTCAAGGGTTGTAGAAGGACATACATTAGCTGATGGTTTTAAAATGTTTCCCTCGGTTTTTCCTGATATGTATCGTGCAACTGTTGCCGCAGGCGAGAAATCTGGACATTTGGATGCCGTGTTAGAGCGAATGGCTGATTACACTGAAACCCGTCAAGAAACTCAGCAACGTATTTCTAATGCGATGTTCTACCCTGTTATTCTGACCATACTTTCAATTGGTATTGTTGTTGGTTTGTTGGTGTTTATTGTTCCCAAAATTATTAATGTTTTTGATAATGTTGGACAAGAATTACCAGCAATGACCCAAGTACTGATTTCAATTAGTGACTTTTTTAGGGAATATGGCATATATGTTGGTATAGCTTTAGTGTTGGCTATTATTACTTTTAAACAGATGGTGAAAATACCTGTTTGGAAATTTAAATATCATAGGCTGCTGCTACGATTACCTTTGGTAGGCAGAATGGTGAGGGGCTTAAATACTGCAAGATTCGCGAGAACGTTAAGTATATTGGCTTCAAGTGGGGTACCTATTTTAGATGCAATGTCAATATCGGCCCAAGTAGTACAAAATATGCCTATGCGAAAAGCAGTTGAAGAAGCAGCGGTAAAAGTACGAGAAGGTATGACTATCAACCGTGCTTTAGAACAGTCAGGTTATTTCCCTCCGATGACAGTGCATTTGATAGCGAGTGGTGAGAGCAGTGGTCGTTTAGACGATATGCTTGAAAGAGCAGCTATTCAACAAGAACGTGAAACAGACGGAATGATGACTAAAATGCTTGGCATTTTTGAACCCGTTCTAATTTTAGTAATGGGCAGTGTGGTATTGCTAATCGTGTTGTCTATATTACTTCCAATTTTGAATTTGAACCAATTAGTGAGTTAGATCAACTTATAAGTGATCATAAAATATATTAAAACTAGGAGATTATAATGTTACTAAATGTACGTAAAATTTTATTGGGCTTTGCTTTTTCTTTATTTCTATTACCGATGGTAGCTTTTGCATCAACGGAATTTAAAGGCACTGAAACAGTAAATATTAATAAAGCCAATGCAGCAACTTTAGCAGCCTACTTAAAAGGTATTGGGCCAAACAAAGCAGAAGCAATTGTAAAGTTTAGAAAATCAAACGGTAGCTTTAAAAGTGCAGCAGATATTAAAAACGTACCAGGCGTTGGTGACGAAACTTATAAAGATATTAAAAGTAAGATTTCAACATCTCGTGGTAAAAGTGTTGC
>CALISP010000166.1 GCA_938041705.1 uncultured Cocleimonas sp.
TAGTAGCATCGGCTTTTCTTTCTATTGAAAATAAAAGAAGAATTGAGGAAACAATAGAAGCAGGTAGCCCTGCAGATGGAGTTATTTTTTTTATACCTTATATTATTTATTTAGCTATAAAACAAATATTTACAAGATGAGAAACTACATTTATAGAATATTTAAAAAGAATAAATATAAATTCTCTGACCCAGAAAACACTTCCTGTATTGTTTGCAACCATGTTTTAGAAAACCAGTCATCAATATTGATTGTTATGCATGATGAAGAGGATGGAATGTGGCAATTTCTCTGTGGAGAAGAAATACACAAAACAGAAGATGCAAAAAATATCACTCTTGTAGAGGCATCAAACATTGACCCTAGCATTAACGAATTATACGAAATGCCACTAGGCGTAGGTGCAACGAGAGAGTCAATTTATGATGTCTGGCAACCGTTTAAAAATTAGTTATAACAAGGTGCTTCATCGGGAATGCTAATACGTCATATTTTTATAATTTTAATCTTACTTATTTCGACAACAAGCTATGCAGATATTTTTAAGTGTAAGCAAGCAAATGGTTCTATTAATTACTCAAATATCCCATACCCTAAAGAAAAATCAATGACTATTACTACCCTTAGGGAGCCAAATAGTTAAAATACAATAAAAGAGCTTGCAAATATTGTAACAAAAACTGTATCTAATACTGTTGGACCGCCTACCAACGAGGGAATATCCGACTTTTCTAAAATTAATCAGAAACTAATTAAAGCATACGGAAAGTCTTTCAATGAAATTGTGTTTATGTGCATTAAAGACGTAAACATAGATAAAAAACATCACGAAGCTCTAATAAGATTTTTTAAAGATATTAATAATTCAATGTCAAATGGGCAAGATGGCATAAACAAACGACTTCTCGATAAACATTCTATAGAGATAGTGGCGGTTGGTAAAAATATTTCAAAATATTGCGCTATGCTCCCATTTGAAATGCTAATTAAGATTAATTCTTAAATTATCAAAAGCTCACAAGTTGCCGTATCGGAAAAATATTCTCGCTGACTCGTATTTTTTTCTTGAGCAAGGCGTTATATATTTTTGATTTTTTACTAGATAAAAAAACACCCATCCTACTTTTAGGTTATTTTTTTTAAAGGGCCTATTTCCTACGACGAGAACGGCGCGGTTCATCCTTCTTAGTAAATGCTCCATCAGCTATCTCAAGCTTCCCTTCCATTTGCGCGATTGCGCCTGTGCTTAACTCACCTAAACGCGATTCAATATCTTCACGGGTTGGTGTTGCACCTTTGGTGTGATTATCTATCGCTTTGCGCATAGCTGCGACGTGGTTTGGTGAGGTACCGCAACATCCGCCGACGATGGTTGCGCCTGCATCAATCGCCATGCCTGCATAATCAGCCATGATTGCTTCAGTACCACTGTAAACGATTTCGCCGTTTATATATTCTGGTACTCCACAGTTTGCTTTTGAGATAATGATCGGAGGATTATCCTGATCTTTTAATGCAGTTTTGATGTTAATAATCGCCGCTACTAATTCTGGTGCGCCGACGCCACAATTTGAGCCGATGGCCATTAATGGCGTTCCCGTATCCTTGCCGATAGAGTCACTAGTCTTGACGATATCATCTGGTGATAAGCCCATCATGGTGCGACCATTAGTGTCGATACTGTAAGTGGTTACAATCGGCAAACCTAAGCCAGTACATGCTTCAACGGCTGCGCGTGCTTCTTCTGGTGATGATAGTGTTTCAATCCAGAATACGTCTACTCCACCCTTCTTTAGTGCTTTTGCTTGTTCTTTAAACGCTTCTACTGCTTGCTCATGAGACATTGTACCTAATGGTATTAACAATTCACCTGTTGGACCCATTGAGCCTGCACAGACGATTTGTCGGCCTGATTTTTCGATTTCTTCTTTTAGAATTTTTACTGCATTTACGTTTAACTCTTCAACGCGCTTACCTGCGCCGTGTAAAGCCATTCTGAAATGCGTTCCACCAAAGGTATTGGTGAGTATTATGTCTGATCCCGCTTCGACGAAGTTGCGGTAATGCTGAGCGATACGATCTGGATGGTCTGTATTCCATAGCTCTGGTGAATCACCCGTTTGTAAACCCATGCCGAATAAGTTTGAGCCTGTTGCGCCATCAGCCAATAAAACGCCTTTTTCATCAAGTAGATCTTTAAGTAAAGTAGACATAAGTAATTATTGAAATCCTAGGTATTCGTAAATTAGGCAGTGATTATCACATCATAATTACGCGGGTGCATCAGAAAAATAAACCGAAGTAATCCACTGTTTTGTCAGTTAAAAAGACACCCCCCCACTTTTAAGGGGTTTTTACTTAAACCCTGTCGTAATTGAATAAGGGTAAGTCGTTAATTTTCTGTTATTTAATTGGGCTAAGAAATACACTTACGAGACTAAATATTTTAACCTGAGAGTGACTTATGGCTGACGATTACGATGACGAAGATATAATCCTTGATGATTTGCCTGATGATGAGTTAGTAGAGCAAATGCAAGACGATCTTTATGATGGTCTTAAAGAGGAAGTGATCGAAGGTACTGAGATACTTTTAAAACGTGGCTGGGCTGCTGATAGAGTTTTGACCGAAGCGCTAGTTGGCGGTATGACGATTGTCGGTATCGACTTCCGTGATGGTATTTTGTTTGTACCTGAAGTTCTATCTTCTGCAAATGCTATGAAAGGTGGAATGGCTGTTTTAAAACCATTGCTTTCACAGTCTGACGGTGCACGCGCTGGTAAGATGGTTATTGGAACGGTTAAAGGCGATATTCATGATATCGGTAAAAATCTAGTGAAGATGATGATGGAAGGCGCAGGCTTTGAAGTGATCGATTTAGGTATTAACCAGTCAGTTGAAGATTTCTTTGCAGCACTTGAAGAACATAAGCCAGATATCTTGGGTATGTCTGCCCTTCTTACAACCACTATGCCTTATATGAAGGTTGTGATTGATGAGATGGTTTCGCAGGGTATGCGTGAAGATTACATTGTATTAGTTGGCGGTGCGCCATTGAACGAAGAGTTCGGTGCAGCGGTTGGCGCTGACGCGTATTGTCGTGATGCAGCGTCTGCTGTTGATATCGCTAAAGAACAAGTGGCACTTAAAAGAGCTAGTTAATAACGTCTCTTTGTCAAAAATGTCAATTTAATGGAGGAAGCACCCAGATGAAAAAGATAGTTAATATCATCGCCTGTGGTGCTCTCGCCAATGAACTAGTTGCACTTAAAAGCCTAAATGATTGGCAACATTTTAATATTGATTGTGTGCCGGCGAAATATCATTCTACCCCTAACCTGATTACTGATGCTGTAAGAGAAAAGATCACTAATATTCGTAAACAAAACGATGGTGAGATTTTAATTGCTTATGGCGAGTGTGGTACTCAGGGTAATCTTGATAAACTTATTGAAGAAACAGGTACTGCGCGACTTCCTGGTGCACATTGTTACCAGTTTTTTGCAGGTCATGACAAGTTTAATGAATTGCATGAAGCTGAGATTGGTACTTTTTATCTAACCGATTTTCTAACTCAACACTTTGAAACCTATGTTTGGAAAATGTTGGGCTTGGATCGAAAGCCTGAGTTGCTTGAGATGTATTTCGGTAACTATAAAAAGTTAATTTACCTAGCTCAAACCGAAAACCCCGAACTGACAAAAAAAGCTAAACTTGGCGCCGAACGATTAGGTTTAAGTTTTGAGCGTATCTTTACAGGTTATGGCGAAATGGAAACAGAGTTAGAAAATAAAGAATTTCATGTCTCAATCGAGACATTATCAACAAGGCACTAATGTAAAAATCATTCGTTAAAGCAAAAACTACCACCTGTAATGTTATTCGCTTTACACTCTTAATACAGATTATATTAATTAATATTCACACCAGATAATCATCATTTACACATTCATGGAGAACAACGCGCTATGCCAAAGATAGTCACCATTTACTGGCGAGATATTCCTTCTCAAGTTACTGTACAAGAAGGTCGCACACGCGCTAAGAAATTATTACCTGCCCGTTATCAAGAAGCGATTGATCGTGCCGCAATGCGCGCTAAAAAAATCGATACAGACTCTTATTTAGATGATTGGGATAGAGTTAATAAAAAAGCCGAAGGTGATTTGGATGAGTTACTTGAAAGCACTGTTGCAGAAATCGAAGCTAAATTCACTGATGAAATACTAGAGGCGATGGTTCGCAATAAGGGCATAGACCCGAATAAAGCAGTTGAACCAGCATCTGACACAGATACTGCAGAGGATGCATAACCATGTACTCTGTTAGAAAATGGGCTGTTAGCAACGCAGGAGCCTTCAATAAATCGTATATCGTACTTGAAAAAGTACTCAGCGCTTTACACCCAGTATGGAAAGCGATTGGTTATGATCGTGTCGAAAAGCCAGTGGCGTTTATAGAAAAAAACATCAAAGGTTTACTCTTTGATTGCAAAATGTGTGGTCAATGCGTGCTGCATGAAACGGGCATGTCATGTCCAATGAACTGCCCTAAAGAACTCAGAAACGGCCCTTGTGGCGGCGTTAGACCAAACGGCCATTGCGAAGTAAAACCTGAAATGCGTTGTGTTTGGGTTGAAGCTTGGCGAGGCAGTAAAGTGATTAACCCAAACTCTACTGATTCTCGTGAATCGATTACTAACCTTCAAGTAGCAGTTGATAATCGTCAACGTGGCAAGTCATCTTGGTTAAAAGAAGTACGTAAGATTCATGAAATTAAGGTGGTAGTCGAATGAGTTCTGATAACAATCCCGACTTTGATGACGAACCCGCATTAGGCGAAAACCTCCCTATTCTCCCGGGTCATAATTCACCAGGTCGATTAGAACGTGTTTTGCGTGCTGGACATTTTGCTGTTACCTCTGAGATGGCTCCGCCTGATTCGGCAGACCCTGCTGAAGTATACGAGCAAGCTGCTTTGTTTGATGGTGTTGCAGATGCAATTAATGCCACCGATGGTTCGGGCGCAAACTGTCACATGTCTAGCGTTGGTGTTTGTTCACTGCTAACGCGCAAAGGCTATTCGATGGTAATGCAGATCTCTTGTCGTGATAAAAATCGTATCGCAATTCAAGGCGACGTATTAGGCGCATCAGCAATGGGCGTAGCTAATATGTTGTGCCTAAGTGGTGATGGCGTACAAGCAGGTGATCATCCTGAAGCGAAGCCAGTATTCGATTTAGGCGCAATGACCTTACTTGATACTGTAAAGACCATGCGTGATGAAAGTCGTTTTATTAGTGGTCGAAAACTCACTACGCCTCCTCCGGTATTTTTAGGTGCGGCGGCTAATCCATTCGCACAGCCTTATGATTTTCGTGTTTCGAGGCTTGCACAAAAAATAGAAGCAGGCGCGCAATTTGTGCAAACACAATACTGTTTTGATATGCCAATGTTTAAAGACTACATGTCAGAAGCTGGCGATAAAGGCTTGCTCGATAAAGTTTTTGTTTTAGCCGGTGTTGGTCCGATGGCCTCAGCGAAATCGGCAGACTGGATTAGAAAAAATGTACCTGGTGTACATATTCCTGATTGGGTTATCAAGCGTTTAGAAGGTGCAGAAAACCCAAAAGCTGAAGGTCAACAAATCTGTGTTGAAATGATGCAACAGCTAAAAGAGATTGATGGTGTCGCAGGCGTGCATGTAATGGCATTCAGACAGGAAAGTTTTGTTAAAGAAATGGTGCTTAAATCAGGGGTATTAGGAGATAGAACTCCTTGGATGCCACCTCAAGCGTAATAATTTTTTGAGTTGATTAAATATTAAGAGTTTTATGTGTTTAAAGATTTGGGAGGGATTAAACAGACACCCCCCTACTTTATAACGATTACTTGTTAAACATAAACTCTATTGGAGATACACAATGACCCAAACAGTTTTAAATTCACACAATAAAGAAGTCATCATTGGCTTTGATAAGCCTTTTGTAATGATTGGTGAGAGAATCAATCCAACGGGTCGTAAGATTCTAGCTGAAGAAATGAAAAACGGTGACTTTAGTAGTGTCGAACGTGACGTTCGTGCACAAATTGCTGCTGGCGCACAAATGCTTGATATCAACGCAGGTATCCCACTTGCAGATGAGCCTAAAATACTAGCTGATACGATCAAACTAGTGCAATCAATTACAGATGTGCCATTGGCGATTGATTCATCTATTGTTGCGGCTTTAGAAGCTGGTTTAGAAGTTTACCAAGGTCGTGCTTTAGTTAACTCTGTAACAGGCGAAGAAGATAGACTTGAAGTTGTATTACCTTTAGTTAAAAAATATGGTTGTGCGGTAGTTGCGATTTCAAATGACGAAACAGGAATATCTGAAGATCCTGATGTTCGATTTGAAGTAGCAAAGAAAATTGTTGAACGCGCTATGGATTATGGAATCAAACCTTGCGATGTAGTGGTTGACCCTTTGGTTATGCCAGTAGGTGCGATTAATGATGCTGGTAAACAAGTGCTTCGATTAATCAGTCGTTTACGCAATGAGTTGAAAGTTAATACCACCTGTGGCGCATCAAACTTTAGTTTTGGTATCCCTAATCGTAATGGCGTTAATGCCTCGTTTATTAGCATGGCAATGGGCGCTGGCATGACTTCTGCAATCGTTAACCCACTTCACTCAGAAGTAGTACAAGCCGTTCGTGCTGCTGATGTAGTTATGGGTAATGACCCTGATTGTGCAAACTGGCTGGCTAATTATCGCGACCCTGCAGCTGAAGGATCACGTGATAGAGGCAATCGTCGATCTCGACGCGCTAGAGCATAATTTTTGTTAGTGATTTAAATTGCATTCAGATAGAAACCTAGAAGACTATTTAAAGCATGAAAGGAGGCTCACTTAGTTCATGACAGTCCCATTAACAGATCCACTTAACAATGAAGCTCTCTCCATTCACGAAGACAAGGTGATGCAACTCACTGGAAGTTGTCTTTGTGGTGAAGTGAGCTATGAAATTGATGGACCTGTTCGTGACGTAGTGAATTGCTTTTGTAACCAGTGTCAGAAAACTAGCGGACACCATGTTGCCGCTACTCGTGCTAACAAAGACGATATTAAAATGATTAAAGACAATACCTTGCAATGGTATAAATGTTTACCTGATGTCTTCCGCGGTTTTTGTAACAACTGCGGAGGAAATTTGTTTTGGGATAATAGAAAGGCTGAAGATAATGGCTTAGCCATCATGGCAGGTTCTTTAGATGCCCCTACTAATCTCAAAACCATTGGTAATATTTTCACTGAAGATGCCAGTGATTATTGTAAAATTCCTAGCTTAAAATAATACCGTATTGAAAACAGAGTAATGAAAACAAAGTATTGAAAACTTTAGAAATCAAATTGACCAAAATCTTGATTACCAAATAAAAACCCGATTAAGAACATAGAGTTGTAATAAATGAGCACCTTCAAAGTTGTATTTACCCCTTCAGGGATTCGTGGAGAAGTAGAAGCAGGCACTGATATTCTTAGTGCGGCTCGTGATTTAGGTGCTGATGTTGCCTCAATATGTGGCGGCAACGGTTTGTGTACTCGCTGCAAAGTTAAGTTAAGCGTTGGCTCTTTTCCGAAACATCAAATTACCTCAGAAGCTGATCATCTTTCTCCTATTTTGGAGACAGAACGCAAACAGATTGATGAAGCGGCTTTAAATGAAGGCTACCGCCTTAGTTGTCAGGCAAGAATTCAAGGTGATATCGTAATAGACGTACCCGCTCAAAGTCAGACTCACGAACAAGTGATTCGTAAAGAAGCTACGATTATCAATATAGAAAATAAGCCAGCGGTTAAACTAATAACAGTTGAAGTAGAAGAACCTGAACTTGATTCACCCACTGGTGACTTAGAAAGACTAAAAGAGTCTATCGAATTCGAAACAGGCCTTACCAACCTAAGTATTGAAACTGTGTTGTTACGCCAATTACAACCCGCCTTACGCAAAGGAAAATGGACTGCTACCGTCGCGGTTTATAACAGTGAACGTATTATCGCTATTTGGCCAGGCAAGCAAGGAAAAGCCTATGGCTTAGCGGTTGATATGGGCTCAACGACTATTGCAGGACATCTTTGCGAGTTAGAAAGCGGCAATGTATTAGCATCACACGGTATTATGAATCCGCAGATTCGTTTCGGTGAAGATTTAATGAGCCGTGTTTCATATTCAATGATGAATCCTGGTGGTGACGTTAAAATGACTGAGGCTATCAGAGATGGCATGAATCATTTAATAGATCAGTTATTGATCGATGCCAATAATGGCGTTACAGCTTGTAAAGCTGAGAACTGCGTTACTAAAGATTTAATCTTAGATGCTACTTTTGTTGGCAATCCTGTCATGCATCATATTTTCTTAGGCATTGATCCTGTTGAACTTGGTGGTGCGCCCTTTGCCTTAGCAACTCAAGAATCATTATGTCTACCTGCTAGAGACTTAAATCTCAATCTCGCTCCAGGTGCACAAGTGTATATGCCTCCTTGTATTGCTGGCCATGTAGGATCCGATGCGGCATCAGTTGTATTATCAGAATCTCCTTACGAAGACGATGCGATGACATTGATTATTGATGTCGGCACCAATGCTGAAATCATTTTAGGCAACAAGACAAAGTTAGTGGCGGCCTCTTCTCCAACAGGTCCTGCATTTGAAGGCGCACAAATTCATAACGGTCAACGTGCCGCACCAGGTGCTATTGAACGCGTTCGAATTAATGCTGAAACCTTAGAACCACGATACAAAGTTATTGGTTGTGACATCTGGTCAGATGAAGATGGATTCGATGAAGCAATTGGAAAAACAGGCGTTACTGGTATCTGTGGCTCAGGCATTATCGAAGCAATTGCAGTTCTTTATTTAAGCGGCATCGTCAGCACCGATGGTGTTTTGTTGGGAGATAAAGCTGAAACTTCACCTCGTATTGTTAATGATGGCAAGACTTGGGCTTATAAAATGGTTGCCAGTCGTGCTGATAAAGAAAACACAAATACTGACGCTCTCTTACTTAATGACTCAAACTCAGAAACAGGTGTTTTGATTACGCAAAACGATATCCGAGCTATTCAATTAGCTAAAGGCACATTGTATGCCAGCGTGATGTTGTTAAAAGACAAACTTAAAATAGATAAAATTGAAAAGATTAAATTTGCAGGTGCTTTTGGCGCACATATTGATCCTAAATACGCAATGCTTCTTGGGATGATTCCGGATTGTCCCTTAGATGAAGTCAAGTCTGTGGGCAATGCAGCTGGAACAGGCGCACGCATGGCTTTAACCAGCATGGCCAAAAGACATGAAATCGAGAATGAAGTATTAAAAATGTATAAAATTGAAACAGCACTTGAGCCAATGTTTCAAGAGTACTTTATTAATGCCATGGCGATTCCACATAAAGTGGATCACTTTGAGCATCTTGCTAAGGTTGTTACCTTACCCGTTGAAAATCAAACTTCTGACGGTGATTCTTCACGCACTAGAAGAAGACGTCGCTCATCACGTGGTGGTAAGCCAAACATATCCCTGTAGCATTTACTGAAGTGTGGGGCTGACGAAAAACCACATGCTTTAGAAATATCAGCAATAGAAACTTCAGTTTGTAACAATAGTCGTCTAGCATTTCGTAAACGAAGACCCAAGTAATAATGTGATAGCGAACAGTTTAAGTAATTTTTGAATAAACGATCTAATTGATGTCTTGAAAGATTCATCAGATCTGACAATTCATCATTCTTAAATGGGTCCTCAATATTAGCTTCCATCAACTCCATTGCTTCTATCAACTTTGGTTTATTTGCTCCTATTTTCTGACGTAACGGAATAGACTGTCTATCGGTCGATTCACGAACGTGATGAACAATAAACCACTCACTAATAGCAGATGCCAATTGACGCCCATTTTGCATTGAAACTATATGATGCATCATATCGATAGCTGCTGTTCCACCAGCACAGGTATAACGATTTCTATCTATTTCATAAATATCGTCGCTCACCTTTAGTTGAGGGAACTCCTCACGTGTTGAGGCGATATTTTCCCAATGAATGGTGCATCTATAACCATCTAAAAGTCCTGCTTTCGCAAGAATATAGGTACCCGCGCATAATGAACCTAATTTCATTCCCTTACGATCTTGTTGACGTAACCATCTCCCTATAGACTCACTCCATGAATCAGGCGTATCTGTGCCACCACAGACAAATAATATTTCAAAGGTTTTTACATCTTGCAAGTTTTGAGTAGGTTCAATCTCTAAACCATTACTTGCCTTAACTGCGCTATCATTAGGGGTAATAGTATCCCATGTATATAACTCAATACCTGTAAGGCGATTAGCTATGCGGAGTGTGTCAATAGCTGCAGCATAGGCAATCAATGAAAATCCAGGCATCGCAAGAAAACCAAAGTGATACGAATTCTGTTGTTTAATTGTATTCAACTGCAGCTATCGCCTATAAACAAGTTTATGTAATTAGTAACTTAGGTGGTATTAATATAATTATTAAACATAACAAAATTATATAATATTACCGCATCACTTATCGTATTGATAACAAGCATAGGGTTTTAAGGCATTAGGCACCAAAGCCAAAGACGACAGATAAATATATAAAATGTAACTCTTGTGATTATTCTTATCTAGGCAAATTATTCGTCAAGATCAAACTAAGAAACATAATGAACTGAAACTAAAATAAGCTTATTTTTCAAGAGTACTTTATTAAATTTTTTGCGACTTGACATAAAGTGTGATCACTTTGAACATCTCGCTAAAGTATTTATCTTACCCATTGAAAATCAAACTTCTGACGGTGACTCTTCACGCACTAAAAGAAGACGTCGCTCATCACGTGGCGGTAAACCAAACATATCTCTGTAGCATTTACTAAAGTGCGGGGCTGATGAAAAACCGCACACGAGTGAAATATCAATAATCGCTTTTTCAGTTTGTAGCAATAACCTTCGAGCATTGCGTAAGCGCAAACCAAGATAATATTGCGTTGGTGTGCAGCTTAGATAACTTCTGAATAAGCGTTCTAATTGTCGGCGAGAGATTTTCACCAAACTAGACAACTCATCTGGCGTTAATGGATCTTCAATATTCGCTTCCATTAACATCACTGCTTCAGTCAACTTTGGCTGACTTGTGCCTATTTGTTGACGCAATGGAATACGTTGGCGATCAGTCATGCCACGCACGTGATCAACCAAAAATTCTTCACTAATTGCTGCTGCTAATGAACGCCCATGTTGCATTGATACAATATGATGCATCATATCAATAGGTGTCGTACCGCCAGCGCAGGTATACCGATTTCTGTCTATCTCGTAGACATCATCCGTTAATTGTAATTGAGGAAATTCTTCGCGTGTCGATGAGATATTCTCCCAATGGATCGTGCAACGATAATCATCCATCAACCCTGCTTTAGCTAGAATATAAGTACCTGTGCATAATGCGCCTAATACGGCACCCTTGCGATCTTGCTGACGTAACCATTTACCAATGGAGTCACTCCAAGCATTTCGAATTTTAGTACCACCGCAAACAAAAAGCGTTTCATATTTATCAACATCAGACAGAAACCTATCAGGTTTAATTTCAAGACCATTGCTTGCTTTCACCACATCATCGTTTGGAGTGATGGTTTCCCATGTGTAAATCTCGCTACCTTGGATTCGATTCGCTAAACGCAAAGTATCTATCGCTGCTGCAAAAGCGATTAAAGAAAATCCTGGCATCACTAGAAAACCAAAATGGCGAGATTTTTGTATTACGTCGTTATTCAATGACTTCTCTTACCTTTATTAGCGGCTATTAATACTTACTATTAAGCAATCGCCTGAGTATAGAGTAGGTTTTATTTTTTAACCTAAATTTAATTTATCAAATTAACCATAATAAAAATAAACCGCTCTTTATTACAGCTCACGTAAAAAAGACACCCCCACTACTTTTGGTATGTTATTTAATATATGAGCACATAAGGGAGAGGGGTTTTTTACGAGTAATGAAATTTTTACAGATGATTGCTTCAATGGAAAAGGTATATAAACCCATCGACCCCATATTGATTAAATACTTTACATCGAGATAATTTAAGCATAATATTTTACTTTTATTTAAATACCTAGCATTTAATATAATTTTAACTTAATTTAACTAGAGTAATATGCCGTGAACAATAGTAAATTATCACCCCGCCTAGATACAATAGATAAAGCTATATTAAAAGAACTCCAAAAAAATGCTCGTATCTCTAATGTAGATTTATCAAAAAGAGTTAATTTAAGTCCAACGCCCTGTTTAGAGAGAGTCAAACGTTTAGAAAAGTCAGGAATTATCTTGGGCTATCACGCAAACGTTTGTCCTATAAAAACGAAAACCTCTATGTTGGTTTTTATAGAAGTTACATTAGAGCGAACTAATAACGAAGTGTTTAAAGGCTTTGCTGATACAGTAAAAAAGTATTCTGAAATACTTGAATGTCATATGATCGCCGGCGGCTTTGATTATTTGTTAAAACTTAGATTTAAAGATATTCAAGAATATAGAGAGTTTTTAGGTGATGGTTTAGTCAATCTACCCAAGGTTTCTCTAACCCACACTTATATAGTGAGTGAAGAAGTTAAAGATACTAATTACAACGACTTAAGAAATATTTAGCAAAGCAGTCATCAATATATTTAAAATATATCTAAATAATTTGTAAAAAGCGTTTAGAGATAGATAACCATGTTATTTACTATATATAACGTACTACCATCAAAATTAAAATAAAAACAACTATATTCAATCAAATATAACAAATAATTGATAATTTATAATCACATTGCTTTGTTATACTTTTTAAAAATCAATCTAAGAAGACACATTCATTATTATTTATTTGATGATTGATTTAATTTTTTAAAAGCAGATATTGTTCTATTTATTAATATTTAGTTCTTATATCTAAAACTAAATATTAATAAATAATACCTTAACTAAATAATTTAAGGATTTGGACTATTATCTTTATAGAAAATCAAAAGTTGTTCAAGAGTAGTTATTTAATGTAAAACAGAACTTTATTCTGTTTATTAGCTTAAAACGACATTTACATACGTTATGAAATAATTAACACATTTATCTCATAGATTGGTTTGACAATAAACCTAAGCTAACCTACCTTTAAACAACAATATATTTAACATTAATTAAAGACACCTTTAATATGACAGAAAATAATAGCGACTACCTCGTTCGATTTGAAAATGTTCAAAAAAGCTACGACGGAGAATTACTCGTTGTTAAAGATCTTAATCTGAATATGGCTAAGGGTGAGTTTCTTACCATGTTAGGCCCATCTGGCTCTGGTAAAACTACCTGTTTAATGATGTTAGCGGGTTTTGAACCTGCAACTCATGGTGAAATTTATTTAGATAATGTACCCATAAACCGAGTCCCACCTCACAAGCGTGGAATCGGTATGGTTTTCCAAAGTTATGCACTGTTTCCGCATATGACTATTGGTGAAAACCTTGCATTCCCACTTGAAGTTCGCAAGATGGGAAAATCTGAACGTGATAAGAAAGTAAAAATTGCTCTAGATATGGTTCAACTTGGTGCTTTTGCAGATCGACGCCCTTCACAACTTTCAGGTGGTCAACAACAGCGTGTAGCAGTTGCTAGATCTTTGGTGTTTGATCCTGATGTAGTATTGATGGATGAGCCTTTAGGTGCGTTAGATAAGAATTTGCGTGAGCAAATGCAATATGAAATCAAACATATTCATGAACGCCTGGGTGTTACAGTTCTATATGTAACTCACGACCAAAGTGAGGCATTAACAATGTCTGATCGTGTTGCAGTTTTTGACGCTGGAATAATTCAACAATTAGCTCCACCTGATGTTCTTTATGAAAAACCAGAAAATGCTTTTGTTGCTGATTTTATTGGCGATAACAACTGTTTAATTGGTATTGTTACTGAAGAGTCTGAAAATAGCTGTGTAGTCCAAACACCTGATGGATCAAATATTAAAGCAAATAAAGTTAATATCGCAGGGAAAGGTCAGAAAAGTACATTATCTATTCGCCCTGAACGCGTCATCATAAATCCAGAAGTAGGCCAAGTCCCTAATATTTTTAAAGCGAAAGCATTAGAGTTGATTTATTTAGGTGATCATATTCGAACTCGCATGCAAGTATGCGGTAATGATGAATTTTATGTAAAAATCCCCAATACGTCTCATATTGCTGATTTAAATGAAGGTGACGAAGTTTCTATCGGCTGGAATGAATATGATTGTCGCGCTTTAGATGCCCCTTAAAACCTGCGCAGATTAAATAAACTGCACTTATACGGCCAACAGCTGTCTTAATAAGTGAAGGCACATAGTTACAGATGTGTTTTTGCAAACCCTATCTATTATTAGATACCTGACATTTTACTCTATTAATCAAGATAGATTGATTATGTCAAAACTGGATATTTCGATACGTAAGTAAAAAAGTATTCAAAATCAGAAGTACAATTAACAAGGAGAGAAAAATGAAAACATTTATAAAATGTACACTCGCAACAGCTGTATTGGCTGCAAGCGTAACAACAGCTCAAGCAGAAACCGAAATGGTTATTGTTTCTTGGGGAGGTGCATACACTAAAAGTCAAAATGAGGCATACCACAAGCCTTACATGAAAGAGCATCCAAGTATCAAAATCATCAATGATGATTCTGCATCAGAAGGAGCTGCTAAATTACGCGCTCAAGCTGAAGCTGGAAAAGTAACTTGGGATGTTGTTGATGTTGTTCCTGATGCTGCTATTGCTCTATGTGACGAAGGCCTAGTAATGGAAATCGATCATGACAAAATGCTTGCTGCTGCACCTGATGGAACTTTACCTTCGGTAGACTTCGGTGATGCAATCATTTCACCATGTTTCATTCCACAGATCGTATATTCAACAACTATCGGCTTCCGTACTGACAAAGTTGGCGCTACTGCTCCTTCAACAATGAGCGATGTGTTTGATATGAAAAAATACCCTGGTAAGCGCGCTTTACAAAAGTCGCCTGCTGGTAACTTGGAATGGGCTCTAATTGCTGATGGTGTTGCAACTGCAGATGTATATAAAGAGCTAGCAACTGAAGCTGGTGTTGCACGTGCATTCAAAAAGTTAGATACCATTAAGAAAGATGTTGTTTGGTGGACTAAAGGTGCTCAACCTGGTCAATTACTAGCTGACGGAGAAGTTGTAATGGCTTCTGCATATAACGGACGTCTATTTGCTGCTATCGAAGAGAACAAGCAACCTGTAGGCATGATGTGGGATGCGCAAGTATTTGAATTAGACGGATGGGTAATTCCTACAGATGCTCCTAACAAAGCTGAAGCACTTAAGTATGTTAAGTTCGCTACAGATACTCAACGTTTAGCTGACCAATCTAAGTACATCTCTTATGGTCCTGCTCGTAAGTCATCTGCTGCATTAGTAGGTAAGCATGCGACTCTAGGTATTGACATGGGTCCTCACATGCCAACTGCTCCAGCAAATGCTAAAAACGTTCTATTCAAAGACGTCAATTTCTGGGCTGACAACAATGACGAACTTGCTGAGAAATTTGAAGCTTGGCTTGCTAAAGGCTAATCAAACTAGATTTATAGTTTGAATAGCAATAAATTAGATCGGAGATTATCTCTCCGATCTAATCACAACTCTAGTTACAAGAAAAATTACGACAAATAGCACAAAGAAACATCCTCTAAGTTAAGTTTTAAAACTAATTTATTTATAAAAGCTAGGAAACAGCATGGCGAGCAATACGGAAGCATTAAAAACAGCCGATGGCATCTCATTAAAGGTTAGCTTACAGCGATCTTTAAGAAGAAAAAAACGTAACGCACTATTATTAGTGGCTCCTTTGTTTTTATTTATTTTAGTCACATTTCTATTCCCAATATTCGACATGTTGATAAGAGGTGTCGATAACAAAATTACTCAAGAAATACTTCCTACAACAGTTGTGGCTCTTGCTAAATGGGACCCTGCTTCAGGACAACTACCTGACGAAGATATTTTTAAAGCGTTCACTGTTGACGGTCAAGTAGCTGCCAAAGCAAAAACTATCTCTCGACTAGGGAAACGCCTCAACTATGAGAAGTCTGGTTTCTCTAGTTTATTCAGAAAAACAGGTCGTCAGCTTAAAAAGTTTGACCCTGAAAAAATGACCACTTCTTATAAAGAAAACCTCATAAGTATAGATAAAAAATGGGGCAAAGTTGAAACTGGGTCGCTAATCCATCGTGAGAGTGGTCGCTATACAAAATCTTATTACCTTACCGCATTTGATTTAACGCAAAACTCGGAGGGTAATATAGAATGGAAGGATGCCGACAGTAGTATCTATATAGATCTATTTAAAAGAACACTTTGGTTAAGCTGTTTAATAACTTTTTTAACGATATTATTTGGTTATCCGATTGCTTATCTGCTTGCTACCCTAAAAGCCAAAACCAGTAACTTACTAATGATTTTAGTGTTGTTACCTTTCTGGACTTCATTACTAGTTAGAACCAGTGCGTGGATAGCTCTACTCCAAAAAGAAGGAGTTATAAATGATACTTTAGTAGCGATTGGAATAATTGGTGATGAAAGCAGGTTGTCTATGATCCATAATTCAACTGGCACATTAATAGCAATGACGCACATCTTATTGCCATTCATGATTTTACCGTTATTCAGTGTTATGAAAACCATCAACCCCAGTTATGTAAGAGCTGCTAGATCCATGGGAGCCACTGGCTTTACTGCATTTAGACGCGTTTACTTCCCAAATACGATTGCTGGTATAGGCGCCGGTGGTATCTTAGTTTTCATTCTTTCTATAGGTTTTTACATTACCCCTGCACTAGTTGGTGGAGTAGATGGAACTATGATAAGTAATTTTATCGCATACCATATCTCAACATCGTTGAATTGGGGCTTAGCTGCGGCATTAGGAGCAATTTTACTCTCGTTAGTTCTAGTGCTTTATATCCTGTACGACAAGCTCGTGGGTATTGATAACATGAAGCTCGGCTAAATTCTCATTAGTTATTTAAGAAATAATTGCAAAAGATAATATAAGGACATAAAGAAAATGGCACTTCCATTACATGCGACCACTGGCGAACGAGTTTGGCATTACACTTTTTTAACTATTTGTGTATTGATCTTTGCTTTCCTGATTATTCCAATATTAGTCATCTTACCGTTGTCTTTTAATGCGCAGCCATATTTCTCTTTTACGCCTGAGATGCTTTCATTTGATCCCGAAGGATATTCCACTCGCTGGTATGAGGCCTTCTTCAATGACTCTAATTGGCAAAAGGCTGTTAAAAATTCATTAATTATTGCCGTTTTCTCAACCATTATTTCTGTTTCTCTAGGTACGTTAGCCGCATTAGGCTTGAGCCAAAAGGAATTTCCTTTCAAAACTACGATAATGGGAATATTGATTTCACCTATGGTTGTACCGTTAATAATCTCTGCGGCAGGTATGTTCTTTTTCTATGCTCGAGTAAACTTACTGGGTACTCACATCGGAGTAATCTTAGCCCACGCAGCTTTAGCAACACCATTTGTGGTCATCGTTGTAACGGCAACCCTAACAGGCTTTGATCATAGCTTGACTCGTGCTGCCGCGAATTTGGGCTCATCGCCAAGTAATACTTTTTTCAAAATCACAGTACCATTAATTACACCAGGTGTAATTTCAGGTGCATTGTTTGCATTCATTACATCATTCGACGAAGTAGTCGTTGTTCTATTCCTAGGAAGCGTTCATCAACGAACTATCCCTTGGGCTATGTTCTCTGGTATTCGTGAAGAAATCAGCCCTACGATTCTTGCGGTAGCAACTTTGTTAATTACCTTCTCTATCATTTTATTATTCACAGTTGAATTACTTAGAAGGCGTGGCGAAAGATTACGAGGCATAACACCGCATTAATTTTAAATTGATTAATAAGTAGTTAGTGTCTTTTTATAATAAGATAAAAAGACCCCCCCCCTACTTTTAATATGTATTCGTCTTTTGTATAGAATAACAATAGAAAGTTCTGAATTGATTCTACCATGAGCTTTGCACATACTCTGTTCACAAAACTAAGGTAAACAAGCAAATTATAAGAAAATACTGGCAAGGTAAATTATCTCTGCAAACATCATTATGGTTTGTATTTATCGGTTTATTACTGCTTATTTATTTTCTTGAACCCTGGTTTCTAGATAGATTTTTCATCGAACCTAAACAACTCATTACAGCGACATTCGTTTCGCTTTTAATTACAAAGTTAATCATTTTTCCTTGGCAACTCGTAGGTCTTTTACGAGCATCTGATAAAGATTATTTAAAAAACGGTAATTTATTAAAAAACCGTATCATTCAATTACTTTTGGTCTTAGCTGTTGCCTTTAATTTAAGTACCTCTGTCGATGCAATACAATCAGCGACCTTTAAAAAGAAACAACAACAGCTTGCTGATGAATATCAAAACTATAAAAATCAACAAATTAGTAATTATAAACTAACACTTCGTAACAATAGTACACAGCTTGTGATTTCAGGTGAGATAGAAATAGGCATCACCAAAGCAGTGAGTAATATCTTGAAAAATAACCCGCAAATATCTTCAATTGCTTTAAACAGCATAGGTGGACATATCTATGAAGGCCGCGGTTTATCAAAATTATTCACTCGCCAGAGTCTTGATACTTACGTCTATAAAAAATGTACTTCATCGTGTACCACTGCTTTTAGTGGAGGCTTAAAACGCTACCTAGGCTCCACAGGCCAGTTGGGTTTTCATCAATACAAACAAGACCTAAACGTTCGTAAAAAATCAGTTGGCTATCATGATGCTACAGCTGAACAAGAACGTGACCTTGAATTATTTATAACACGCGGTTTTGAGCAAAGTTTCCTAAAAAAAATATTTAATGAAAGTTCTGACAGCATGTGGTTTCCAACTCATCAAGAACTAATTTCAGCAAAAGTAGTAGATATGATTATTGATACGACAGAATTATCAAATTAATTATTAAGTGAAAAGTTTAAAATTTGATATTTTTTATTGCTTTAAATCTCCTGAAAACTCTTAAAGACGCAAAACTAACTAAAACTAGCGTATACAAATAAGGCTATCTATTTACTTTAGGGCAAAATCCCCTCACTATAAATTATATCGTTATTTTGGAGAGCCAAAGATGGCAAAGTTACCTCAAAAAGCAAGCGTAGTTATCATCGGATTAGGTGGAATTACTGGTTCTTCGGTTGCACATCATTTAATCGAACGTGGCTGGGATAATATCGTTGGTATCGATAAATCTGCTATCCCTACTGACATTGGCTCAACAGCACATGCTTCAGATTTTTGCTTTAACACCATGCATGATCAAATGACAATTTTCACTACTAAATACAGTATCGACTTCTTCGAAAAAATGGGTCGGTATGAACGTATTGGTGGTATTGAAGTTGCGCGTGTTGGCGATGATGAACGTATGACCGAATTAAAACGTCGAGTAACCTCAGGTCAAGCTTTTGGCAATCGTTGTGAAATGATTTCAGCAGCAAAAGCTAAAGAAATTTGCCCGCTACTTGAGGAAGATGTTATTCAAGGTGCTCTATGGGATCCAGATGCAGGTTTGGTGACACCAAGATCACAAACTGTGGCTGGTGAATTGGTAGAAGCTGCAGTAGAAACTGGCAAGCTTCAAGCTTTTGCAAATACATCTTGTACCGGTCTTAAAATAGAAGATGGTCGAATAAAAGGTGTAGAAACAGAAAAAGGTTATATAGAAGCCGATCATGTAGTTGTCTGTGCCGGTTTATGGGGACGTTTAATTGCTGAGATGGCAGGTGAAGATTTACCTGTAATGCCTGTCGATCACCCTCTCACTTTCTTCAAACCTTATGAAGAATTTGCAGGGACTGGTAAAGATATCGGATATCCACTGTTACGCGACCAAGGTAACTCAGCATATTTTCGTGATACTGGTGACCCAAAAACACCTGAAGGTGGACAAATCGAGTGGGGCTACTACGAAGAAAAAAACCCACGTATGTGTCACCCAAGAGAATTACTAGAAAAGGAAGATTGTCGCCTATCTCCTTCTCAGCGCGATCTTGACATCGAAGAAGTTATTGAGCCGTTAGAGCGCGCTATTGAACTCACACCGATTTTGGGTGAGCTAGGTTATGACGAAAAGTACTCATTTAACGGTTTGCTACAAGTGACTGCTGATGGTGGTCCATCAATTGGTGAATCAGCAAATGTTCGTGGTCTTTGGTATGTTGAATCAGTATGGGTTAAAGATGGTCCTGGTACTGGTAAAATCGTTGCTGACTGGATGACTGATGGAATTACTCATCTTGATCACTCAAGCATAGATGTAGCGCGATACTACCCATTCCAGCAAGAAGAACAATATATTCACGATCGTTGTTACGAGACAGCTTTCAAGATTTACAACCCACCAGTTCATGGTCGAGAGCCATACACAGCTGCACGTAACTATCGCCAAAGTCCTTTCTACGATCGTGAAGTAGCACTCGGTGGTTACTTTATGGAAGCAGCTGGCTGGGAACGTGCTCATGGTTATGCCAGCAATGAACATCTTCTTGAAAAATATGCTGATCAAGTACCCGTTCGTGAAATCGAATGGGAAAACCGTCATTTCTGGCGTGTATCTAATGCTGAACAATTAGAAATGTCTGCTTCGGTTGGCATGATCAACCTTTGTCATTTCGCTGTTTACGATGTGACCGGTGAAGATGCAGCTGCTTTCATGGAATTCCTTTGTGTAGCTAAAGTTGCAGGTGACACTGCCATTGGCAAAGGTATATATACTCATTGGTTAGACGCCAAAGGCGGAGTTCGTGCTGATCTTACGGTTTTACGTTTAGCTGAAGATCATTTCCGTGTAGTTGACGGTGGCTATAACGGTAACCGCGACTTCGTATGGATGAAACGTTTATCTGCCGATAACGGCTTCAACAAACTAAGTATTGTTGATAATTCAAGTAACCAAGGCTGTATTGGCCTTTGGGGCCCAGAAGCACGGGAAACACTTTCTAAACTTGTTGAAAACCCTGATGAGTTAAGTAATGAAAACTTCCCTTACGTAACCACTAAAGACTTACAAATTGCAGGCGTTACCGTTAAAGCATTTCGTATTTCTTATGTCGGGGAACAAGGTTGGGAATTACACTTTGATCATGCAGATGGTCTTCCTGTTTGGGATGCTCTATACGAATTAGGAGTTTTACCGGTTGGTATTGAAACCTATTCAAACAGTCGCCGCTTAGAGAAGAGTTTACGCTTACAAAATTCGGATATTCTTACTGAATACAACCTAATGGAAGTGGGTCTTGAACGTAAAGTCGTTAAAGCTGCTGATTTCTATGGAAAAGAAATATATCTAAAGATTCGTGAAAGAGAGAATCAACCTGCTTATCTTTGTACGTTAACCATGGAAGATAACACTGATGCTGATGGTATTAAGCGCTTCCCTATGGGTGCATGTCCAATAATAGATCCTGATACAAATGAAACTATAATCGACTCAGAAGGCCGTCGTTCTTACACTAGTAGTATTGAATATGGACCAAGTGTAGGTAAGAATATTGCCCTAGCTTTCTTGCCATTTGAGTATTGCCAAGAAGGTCGTATCTTAAATATGGACTATATGACCGAGACTTATAAAGTGAAAATTGCAGCTGTAGGTTACGGAGCACTCTATGATCCTGAAAATATAAAACCTCGATCTTAATTAATTTTCTTATTACTTTATTTTAAAATAATAAAATTAATCAGAAACAAAAATGCCGTTTCATTTGAAACGGCATTTTTATGACTTTATTAAACTATCACATATTATTTATCTTCAAGATAAAAGTTTCGTAAAGTTTTCTGCATTCGTCCTCGTACTTTATTAGCTCCAGCGTAGCTTAAATGATCGTCGTCAATGTATAGAACATCTTTTCCATCTAACACCCAGCCTTGATCACTTCTAATAAAAATATCTGCTACAGGAATCAGTTCACAATAATTACAACCCGCAACTATCTTTCTAATAGTTTTCCTACCTTGTTGATACGCCTCAGTATTCAAATATTTAACATATTGTTTAGATTCATTATCCACTCCCTCAATTACAGGCTTTAAACCATAATAAGACAAGAACTGTGGAGTATTCTTTTGCCCAAAAAATAGCTCGGGCGGTTGTTCTATTAAATATACTTTAGAACCTATTTCACCTAAATGTTTGATTAGGTCAACTGTTGACTCTTCACTTTCTAAATTAGACCAACTCTGTGAAATAATGACTATAGGTGGTTTCCATTTGTTTAAATAAGCAAGTCTTGCAGTATCGTACTCAAGTTTTTCTTGGGCGGAAAAATATACCGTACTCCCAGAGTGTTTCACAGGTATATTAAAAAATGTTGGTGTACCATCAGCAGCATAGAAGGTAATAGACTTTTCTAGCTCTGCTGCTATTTCATCTAGCACAGTTGCCCACATCAAAGCATGGGAATCACCTAACACTAAAATTTCAGGAAAATCTGTTCCGTAATTTCTTTGTATTCCTCCTTTTGCATACGCTTTGGTATTTCTGCCTTGCTCATCGTTCATTGTTATCCCATTAAGACTCTTTAGTTCCGTAATAGGAAAATCATTTTTTGGACTTACATTATAAATCTCTCCATCCCAGCGGGTAACATTGAACATAGAATCATCTTCAACTAAATCAGATTGATTAAGGGTAAAAGAGTAAATAACACCCACAAACAAAGCTACTAGAATAAAAGGTGTAATCTTGGTATTACGTCGAGTGCTTTGTTCAATAAAGTGATATGACAGAACTGACAACACTACAATTATTAGCAATAAAAATAAGTTAGAATAAAGAACACCAGTCTTCAATGTTAAGTTTTTAGACAATACTAAAACAGGCCAATGCCAAAGATATAAAGAATAAGAAATTTTACCTACATAAACGATAGGCTTGAATACTAACAATCGATTAACCCAAGAGTCTTTTGATTGAGAAAAAAGAATAATTAACGCGGCGCCAGCAACTGGAATAAATAACCATTGTGTAATACCAGAATCACCATTCAAAAAATAAAATGATCCAATAACTAAAACCAAACCGATACATGATAAAAACTGATTACTTTTAACGTAAGTTTTTTTATGAAATAACAATAATCCAAGCAATGCTCCAGTACCCAATTCCCATGCTCTAGTAGGAACTAAATAAAACGTAGCATCTGGATGGTTTTTACTACCATAAAAAAACAGTAATAAGCTGATTGAACTAAGAACAAATACAATAGGAATAAGCCATTGTTTACAATAGCGTAATGACAATAAAATCAAAATAGGAAAAAATAGATAAAACTGTTCTTCTACTGACAAAGACCAAGTATGAAGCAAAGGCGAGTTTTCTGCGGTATAGCCCCAATAATTTCCTGATTGAAGCCATTGATTAATGTTAGCAAAAGAAAGTAATGAAGCTATCCCTTGGCTCCCTAAATTACTAACATCAGGAGCATATAAGAGGTGTTGACCAACGATTAAAGTAACTATGACGACGAGAATTAGAACAGGAAGAATTCTACGAATTCGTCTTAACCAGAAATCTTTAAGAGTAAAGACACCACTTTGATAGTCTTTGAGGATAATCGAGGTTATCAAAAATCCTGAGATCACAAAAAAGATATCTACGCCAACGTACCCACCTTCAACCCAAGTCATTCCAAAATGAAAAAGGATAACAGGGATAACAGCAACAGCTCTAAGACCATCTATTTCAGGCCTATATACAAATTTTGACACTTAAAGTTTCTTCCAATGAAAATTTAGGATTATTTCTTATTCATTAGTAACAACTTAAGGAATAAGGTTTAATTTTTTAACTTAGCATTAGAGTATTTAACAAATGTGTAAGAACTTCGCACACCAAAATATAATCACAAAAGTTATTATATTTGGATCATATAGAGTGACTAACGGTAGTTTTAATGAGTAAAACTTATAGTTAATTACTCAAAAGAAAAAAAGCTATCGAATAGACAATCAATCCACATAGAATTGTTTTGAAAGTATGTTTCGTAATATAAGCCGTAATAACTGCGGCAGTTAATCCATATAAATGAGCATTATCGAAAGCTAAATGTAACTCACCACGGTGAACTAAACTAGTTTGAGAAATAATCGCCGTTAACACTGCAATAGGTACAAATTCTAAAGCACGCTTTAATAAAGGATGAATACGAAAGCGGCCTGCCAAAGCAATAGGTAAATATCGAGGCGTGAAGGTCACCACCATCATGCCTAATATTAATAACCAATCATTCATGAGTTATTATCTGCTTTATCTTCTGAATTATCCGAAGCTTCAGATAAATATACACCTACTCCAATCGCCACTAAAGACGATATAAGTAAACCACTTTGATGCGGCCAAGAAT
>CALISP010000167.1 GCA_938041705.1 uncultured Cocleimonas sp.
TTTCTATCAGAATGAAAAATATCACATCCACTGTAACAATCTAAAGGTAACGAACCCTTACCACCTAAATCACAGGAGTCACAACCGCCTATCCCTAGGTCACAGTCACCACGTTGATATTTAAGGCTACTTCGTTGAATAGTTTGCGCAGCTTCACGGCAATCGCTAAACCGTTGTCGTATGTCTTTAAGGCTTGAAAATACGCCTTTATCAAGAATTTTCTTTTTGGTGAATTCAGAACAAGAATCGCCTTTGTGTAGGCCTTTGTGTGCGCACATAAATCCTTTGTGGGGAGATAATCTTCGTTGATAAACAGAAATTGTAAAGGCGAGTAGTTTTCTCATAAATTGATCTTCGATTGGAATTCATCAATCATAACTTTATATTGATTAAAATGAAAAGTACCTAAAAGTCAGGGGGTGTCTTTTTATTAAAAGCTAGTGACTTACAGAGCCTTAAATTCCTTTTTTTTATGTTATTCTGCCGACAAACTCTTGTGATCATTAAATTAAAAATTCTATGTCTAATACTCTACAACGTATCATCTCGACCATTGCCAAAGAACTCTCTACGGTAAGTGTAACTAAAGAAAACCAAGTAAAAGCAGCGATCGAGTTACTTGATGATGGCGCTACGGTTCCGTTTATTTCTCGTTATCGAAAAGAAGTCACCGGTGGCTTAGATGACACACAACTGCGTCTATTAGAAGAACGTTTAAAGTACCTACGTGAGTTAGAACAACGCCGAGAAACTATTCTTAAAAGTATTGACGATCAAGACAAACTCACAGATGAATTAACCTTGTCGATTCGATCTGCTGAAACCAAAACCACTTTAGAAGACTTGTACTTACCTTACAAACCAAAGCGTCGAACCAAAGCCACAATAGCTATAGAGTCTGGTCTTCAGCCACTTGCTGATGCACTTTACAACAACCCAAACCTCGACCCAGAAGTTGAGGCTAAAAAGTATCTTTCAGATAACGAAGAAAACCCTGTCGCTAATGTTAAAAAGGCACTCGAAGGTGCTCGTTATATTTTAATGGATCGTTTTAGCGAAAATGCGGCATTGCTTGCTAGAACGCGCGAACACATGGAACAGAATGCCCAAGTTGTTGCTAAAGTCGCTAAAGGAAAAGAACTAGAAGGCGTTAAGTTTAAAGATTATTTTGATTATAAAGAGCCATTTAAAAAAGTACCTTCGCATCGCGCACTAGCGATGTTTAGAGGTCGAAATGAAAGTGTTCTTTATGTGACTTTAGATGTTGAGGCGCCGGGTGAATTTGGTTTTACACAACCAATGGATCACCCTTGTGAAAGAATGATCGCAGCACATTGGAATATTTCAGATAACGGACGTCCTGCTGACTCATGGTTATTACAAGTTGCTAGTTGGACATGGAAAATCAAAATGCATACGCATATCAGTGGCGATTTGATGAACCAATTGCGCGAACAAGCTGAAACAGAAGCGATTCGTGTTTTTTCTTTAAATTTGAAAGACTTATTGCTCGCTGCACCTGCTGGCGCAAAAGTGACTATAGGCTTAGACCCAGGTATACGAACTGGTGTAAAAATTGCGGTGATTGATTCAACCGGTCAATACTTAGACCAAGGTACTATCTATCCACACGCACCTAAAAACCAATGGAATGAGTCAATCGCAACCATTGGCGCCTTAGCAAAAAAACATAATGCAGAATTGATCGCAGTTGGTAATGGCACGGCCTCACGTGAAACTGACAAGTTAGCAGGCGACATCATAAAACAATACCCTGACCAAAGACTCACTAAAGTCATGGTAAATGAAGCAGGTGCTTCGGTGTACTCAGCGTCTGAGTTTGCCGCAAAAGAATTCCCTGATTTAGACGTAACGATTCGCGGCGCAGTATCGATCGCAAGACGTCTGCAAGACCCATTGGCTGAGTTAGTTAAAATAGAGCCAAAATCAATCGGTGTCGGGCAATATCAGCACGATGTAAATCAATACCAGCTCACAAGTTCACTAGAAGCAGTCATCGAAGATTGTGTAAACGATGTAGGAGTTGAGTTGAATACCGCATCAATGCCGTTACTGAAACAAGTGTCTGGCCTAAACGAAACCTTGGCCAATAATATTGTCGATTTTAGAAATGCCAATGGCAGCTTCACCAATAGAAAAATGTTAAAGAAAGTCCCTCGTATGGGTGATAAATCTTTTGAACAATCGGCTGGGTTTTTACGCATTATAACGGGTAATGAAAATCCATTAGATGCCTCAGGTGTTCACCCAGAAGCCTATTCTGTGGTTGAAGCCATCGCTTTAAAAACGGGTAAAGCGATCAGCGAAATTATAGGCGACACTAAACTATTGAAATCGCTAAACCCAACCGACTATGTAACTGAAAAATTTGGTTTACCAACCATCACAGACATTATCGCTGAGCTTGATAAGCCAGGGCGTGATCCACGACCAGAGTTTAAAACAGCAACCTTAAAAGATGGCATAGAAAAAATCAGTGACCTAAAAGAAGATATGATTTTAGAAGGCACAGTAACTAATGTGACTAACTTTGGTGCCTTTGTCGACGTCGGTGTTCATCAAGATGGGTTGGTACACATTTCATGCTTGGCAGATAAGTTTGTTGATGATCCGCACAAAGTCGTCAAAGCAGGTCAAATAGTAAAAGTAAAAGTGCAAGAAATTGATATTCAACGCAAACGTATCGCTTTAACTATGCGTCTGCAAGATAGCAGTAAAGATAAGCTGGACCCTAAGCCACATGCGAATAAACCACAAAACTCAAATAAACCGAGCCATAAAAAGCCAAGCGCTAATCAGAGATCTAGTCAAAAACCTAATAAAAACGAAGGTGGATCAAAACAAGCACCAATAGCAAATAATGCTTTGGCAGATCAGCTGAGTGCAGCATTGAAAGGTGGGAGTTTTAAAAAGTAAATGGGTGTTGATTAAAAGCACTTGAGCAATATTGTTGCTTTACTATGGCTTCTCAATAAAACGGAAAAAGGTATTCCCTGTGTTCGTTGAGTCTGTCAGCAAGATTGATTCACGTAGGTCGATTTGAAGGTCGTTGTAGGGGTGATTAATAGATTTCGTGTAATCCATGCCACTAGTAATAATATGTTTTTCCAAGCTTTCTAGGTTTTGACAATAGAAATCCATTGCGATGATAGCTGAAGCATTATCTTCTTTTAGTGGTTCTGGCAGTTTTCCAAATTCGTTTTCAATAATGGTGCTTGAGAGTACACGAATTTTTCCATTGGATGTTTCGATACTGAAACCAGAATTTAACTCTATAACGTCGCCGTAGATCCCTCCCAATTTCTTGCGCAAATGATTATGTTGGCTCGACTCTGCAACAATCGTTATTCCTGCATAGCCATACACTGTATTTGGATGATTCAGCCATTCGGGAACGTAAATAAGTTCTGGACGATGTTGCTGGCATAAGAAAAATGATAAACGAGAATCATCATAATCAGGGAGTAGCGCCAATGTTGTCTTCGTTCTGTCTTGATCACCATTAGGAAGCGTTACATCACGACCAAATTCTAAGGTTCCACTTATTGTTAACTCTGCCTTTTTTGCATGAGTTATGTCAGCTTCAATATTATTGCTGTGTAATGCGCTAAGTGCAACACCTTCACGCTGCATAAGATGCGAATGTATATGGCGGCCAAAGTGAAAATCACCTGCGGGATTTACATCGAGTAGAGTGTCATCATAAATACCCATAATTTCTATTAG
>CALISP010000168.1 GCA_938041705.1 uncultured Cocleimonas sp.
CGCTATAAAAGACGGAGCTAGTGACGTCTATTACGATGTATCAAAATTTGAAGAATACGGCAAACTCTCGGGAAGAAACCCTGATGACTTGAGATCTGGAGAACGCGTTGAAGTAAATACTGATAAAGATGATCCGTTAGACTTTGTGTTATGGAAAGTAGCTAAAGCAAATGAGCCATCATGGGATTCTCCTTGGGGCAAAGGTCGCCCAGGATGGCATATAGAATGTTCAGCGATGTCGACACAAATGCTAGGCAACCATTTTGATATTCATGGTGGTGGACACGATTTGCAATTCCCTCATCATGAAAATGAAATTGCTCAATCTGAAGCGTGTACGGGAGAAAAGTTTGCGAACTACTGGATGCATAATGGCTTTATACGTATTGACGAAGAAAAGATGTCAAAGTCACTTGGCAACTTCTTTACTATTCGTGATGTATTAAAAGACTACAAAGCTGAAGTGATTCGTTACTTCATGTTAACTAGTCAATATCGTAGTCCATTAAATTACAGTACTGATCAGTTAGATTCGGCTAAAGCTTCATTGGATAGGCTCTATACATCTATACGTAATCTTTCATTGAACATTGATGATGCCGAAATTGATTCTATCTATGAAACACGTTTCTTAGGTGCAATGAATGATGACTTCAATACACCCGAAGCATTGTCAGTTTTATTTGATATAAGCAAAGAGATCAATCGCAAGCTCAACGATGACAAAATGGAAGGTGCTGTTAATCTTGGAAATATATTATTACGTCTTGTATCTCTGCTCGGGCTATTAGAAAACGATGTGGAAGCATGGTTTAAAGGCGAAGCTAAGACTGATGGCATGGACAACAACACTATTGATGACCTAGTGAAACATCGTATCAATGCTAAAGCAGCTAAGGATTGGGCTAAGGCTGATGAAATACGTGACCAACTTCAAGCTCAAGGTATTTCTTTAGAAGACAGTGGCGCTGAAACCATTTGGCGTCGCGATTGATTAAATATAAACAATCGATACTATTTATTTATTCTTATTAAAATTCGTTTTAAAACCATGCAAAAGTAAGGGGTGTCTTTTTAAATAATATTTCTAGTATTTAAAAAGACACCCCCGCACTTTTAAGCTATTTATGTTATAAATAGACTATTTCTTTTTACAATTAATCCGCTTGGTTACGTAAAAACGCTGGGATATCTAAATAACTCGAATCTGATGATCCTGATGACTTAGATGTGTTTTCAAAGAAAGGAGTATTACTTCCACCACCCGCTACCATACGTGGTTGCTCTATCTCTATCTGGCGTAAAGTACTTGATTGCTTTTCTTGAGTTGGCACTGCTTTAAGTTCTGCACCTTTTTGCTCAAGACCAGTAGCGACTAATGTTACTCGAATCTCATCACTCATTTCAGGGTCGATTACCGTTCCAACAACAACAGTTGCATCATCATGTGCAAATTGTCTTACCGCTGCACCTACTTCTTCAAACTCATGAATACCCATATCCAAACCAGCAGTGATATTAACCAAGATGCCTCTCGCACCTGTAAGATTGATATCATCAAGTAGTGGACTTGAAATGGCAGCTTCAGCAGCTTTAGTTGCGCGATCATCACCTCTAGCAACGCCAGTACCCATCATTGACATGCCCATTTCGCTCATTACTGTTCGTACGTCCGCGAAATCGACGTTGATTAAACCTGGTCGAGTAATCAAATCTGCGATACCCTGAACTGCACCTAATAAAACGTCGTTAGCTGCTTTGAATGCATCTAGTAACGTTGTGTTTTTACCCAAAGATGTCAATAATTTAGCATTAGGAATAGTGATAATTGAATCAACATGTTTTGCTAGTTCAGCAATACCTGCATCAGCTGCTGCCATACGCTTTGGACCTTCAAACGGGAATGGCTTAGTTACTACAGCTACTGTCAAAACGCCTAGCTCTTTTGCCATTTCAGCGACGACTGGTGCCGCGCCTGTACCTGTTCCGCCACCCATACCAGCAGTAATGAATAACATATCAGTACCTGATACGAGTTCTTTAATGCGCTCACGATCCTCTAATGCTGCTTCTTTACCCACTTCAGGGTTTGCTCCAGCACCTAACCCTTTAGTTAATGCATTACCTAATTGAATAAGGTTTTTAACAGGTGATCCGTCTAATGCTTGTGCATCAGTATTTGCGCAGATAAATTCTACGCCTTCTACTCCTGCATCAACCATATTTTTAACAGCGTTTCCGCCACCGCCACCAACACCAATTACTTTAATATTCGCGTTTGTTGCTTCTGTATCCATTAATTCAAACATAGCCCTAACTCCTTCTAGTTGTTCTACTTTCGATGTGTTAAAAATAGAATGCTTCCTTCTAAAACATTCCTGTGTGTGTGTAAATTTTTATCTAAACTCTATCTAATCCCTCTCTAGATTTTGCGCATTATATAAAGCGTTTAAACTAGAGCTCACAACTATGATTAATACAATATTGTTCGTATCAATCACCTTACTTCTACAAATTATTACCAAACCAAGACTTCATTTTGTCCCATAAATTTTCTTGCGATACATGTGAAAAGCCATTACCTCCAGCCATTTCATTTTGTGCTGCACCATATAGCAACAAACCTACACCCGTTGCATGAATTGGGCTTTCAACTTCAGCTTTTAAACCACCAACATTGATAGGTGTGCCGATACGAACTGGCATATGGAAAATTTCTTCGGCTAATTCAACTGCTCCACGAATCATTGATGAACCACCTGTTAGTACAATCCCTGCACCAATTCTTTCTTCAAAGCCACTGCGACGTAATTCAGCTTGTATCAAAGAGAAAAGTTCTTCATATCGCGGCTCAATGACCGAT
>CALISP010000169.1 GCA_938041705.1 uncultured Cocleimonas sp.
TGGGCTAGAGTGGTTTTACCCATACCAGGTAAATCTTCAACTAACAAATGTCCGTTTGCTAGAATCGCCGTCAGTGCTAATTGCACTTGTTGCGATTTACCTAAAATAATTTTATTCAGCTCATCCAAACAAGCATTAATTTCTTGATGCAGTTGCGTATTCAATTAAATCACCCTTTTTATAATTATTTGCCCAAGCTTTTTGCAAAAAAGCTATAACTTATATTACCTTGAAATCAAGTTTGTATAGTATAAATACGATGAAATGCATGTTATGAAAAGCTCCGATAAGCCTAGTGATTTAATAAAGTATTAGTAATAGCATTAAAAAAGACACTCCCCCACTTTTAACTACTTTTGTTGATCATTCGATTTAAGTTATCGAAACAATACAAATAACTCATTTTACTAATTGATCGACGAAGTCTATTGTTTAAATCATGAACAGGTTTTTTTGTTCTCCATAGTAATTATCTTCATAGTTATTATTCTTATAGTAAAAGGAGCTTGATGAAAATGAATGATGTTAACAACGAAAATCAAAACAACATAAGTAAATGTCCAGTAATGGGTGGTAGAAGCCAACAAGCTGGAGCGAGTACCGCAAACCAACACTGGTTTCCTGAGCAATTAAATCTAAATATTCTTAGTCAGAAACACCCTGAAGCTAACCCGCTGGGTGAGGACTTTGATTATGCAGAAGCATTTAAAAGTTTAGATCTTGAAGCTGTTAGACAAGATTTATTTGCATTAATGAGCGACTCTCAAGAATGGTGGCCTGCTGACTATGGTCATTACGGACCATTCTTTATTCGTATGGCTTGGCACAGTGCGGGTACTTATCGTGTCGGTGATGGTCGTGGTGGTGCTGGTACAGGTAATCAACGTTTTGCACCTCTTAATAGTTGGCCAGATAATGTTAGTCTAGATAAAGCTCGTAGATTGCTTTGGCCGATTAAACAAAAATACGGCAATAAACTGTCATGGGCCGACTTAATTATTCTGACAGGTGATTGTGCCTTGCAGTCTATGGGTTTAAAGACTTTTGGTTTTGCTGGAGGACGAGTCGATATTTGGGCACCCGAAGATGACATTTATTGGGGACCAGAAGATGAATGGTTAGCTGATGAGAGGTACATGGGTGATAGGGAACTCACAGGTGATCTCGGTGCCGTTCAAATGGGCTTAATTTATGTTAATCCCGAAGGTCCTAATGGCAACCCAGATCCTTTGTTATCTGCGCATGATATTCGCGATACGTTTAGACGCATGGCGATGAATGACGAAGAAACAGTCGCATTAGTTGCAGGTGGACATACCTTTGGTAAAGCTCATGGTATTGCTAATCCTGATAAATATGTTGGTCCAGCACCTGAGGCGGCAAATTTGGAAGATCAAGGTCTTGGTTGGGTAAATTCATACGGCTCTGGTAGTGGCGCAGATACTATCTCAAGTGGCATCGAAGGCGCTTGGACGACAAACCCGATCAAATGGGATAACGATTACTTTGATATTTTGTTCGGTTACGAATGGGAACTAACTAAAAGTGGTGCAGGTGCTCAGCAATGGACGCCAACTGCAGAATCCGCCAAAACTACGGTACCTGATGCGCATCTTGATGGAGTGACTCATGCACCGATGATGAGTACGGCAGACCTCGCTATGAGATTTGATCCTGAATATGAGAAAATATCTAGGCGTTTCCATGAGAACTTTGATGAGTTTTCTGAAGTGTTTTCTAGAGCATGGTACAAACTAACGCATCGAGATATGGGACCTTATGAGCGTGGTCTGGGTTCTTTGGTTCCAAGCGAGCCTCAATTATGGCAAGACCCTATACCAGTAGTTGATCATGAATTGGTTAATGAACAGGATGTTGAAGCATTGAAAGCCATAGTTTTAGAGTCTGATCTTTCAATTTCACAATTGGTTGAAACAGCTTGGGCATCAGCGGCAACCTATCGCGGTAGTGATATGCGTGGTGGCGCAAACGGAGCGCGTATTCGATTAGCGCCACAGAAAGATTGGGAAGTTAATAACCCTGATCAATTGGCTAACGTTATTAGCACGCTTGAAGGTATTCAAACAGACTTCAATGATGCTCAAACTACTAACAAAGCATTATCATTAGCCGATCTCATTGTACTAGCTGGAAATGCCGCCATTGAGAAAGCCGCAAACAATGCAGGTCAAATTCTTACTGTGCCGTTTTCAGCTGGACGTAGCGATGCGACACAAGAGCAAACGGATGTAGAATCAGTCAGTTGGCTTCAGCTCAAAGCTGATGGTTTTCGTA
Source organism: uncultured Cocleimonas sp. (assembly GCA_938041705.1). Taxonomy (GTDB): domain Bacteria; phylum Pseudomonadota; class Gammaproteobacteria; order Thiotrichales; family Thiotrichaceae; genus Cocleimonas. Next base: position 2,296 of record CALISP010000169.1, read on the forward strand.
ACTTCTTGGGCAAAGGTGTTGCCAGTAGCAGCAAGCGTAAGCCGACTGAAATGCTAGTTGACCGAGCGCAATTATTAACACTGTCTGCACCTGAACTAACCGTTCTTGTTGGTGGAATGCGTATGTTGAATACCAATGTGGATAAATCGGTTCATGGTGTGTTTACTGATAAGCCAGAAACATTATCTAACGACTTTTTCGTTAATCTATTAGACATGAATACAAAATGGACTCAAACAGGTCAATATGCCTATGCAGGGGCTGACCGAGCTACTGGTGAAGCTAGATGGACTGCTACAGATGTTGATCTAGTATTCGGTTCAAACTCTATCTTGCGTGCGGTTTCAGAGGTTTATGCGGCAGATGATGCGCATACGAAGTTTGTCACAGACTTTGTTAAGGCATGGACTAAGGTCATGAATCTAGATAGGTTTGATCTGGCGTAAATGCATCTTTATTTGTAGTCTAAAAACTAATAGCTAGTTTAAAAAGGGCGGTTCAAGTATTTGAATCGTCCTTTTTTTATCCTTCAATATTGATAAAACAGGCTAAAAGTAGGGGGGTGTGAATAATTGCCATTTAAACGCATAAATACAGTACACGACTGTTATTTAAGTCTGTTTAAAGAAACGTTATCATGCGCCAATGATATTTCTTGAACACTTACATTTTTTAGATTTTGCAGGCGTTGCGGTTTTTGCTGCAACAGGTGCTTTGGCTGCATCGCGTAAACAATTAGATATTGTTGGCTTTATATTTCTTGCCGCAATAACAGGTATTGGTGGTGGAACTTTACGCGATTTAATTCTCGGTAAACTTCCCGTATTTTGGGTGCAACAACCTGCTTTTATCGCTGTATGCGTAGTGATAGCAGTTGGCATTTTTTTTAGCGCGCATTTAGTAGAATCTCGATATCGCTTATTGTTATGGTTAGATGCAATCGGCTTAGCCTCGTATTGTGTGATGGGTACTATGATAGGCTTAGAATATGGTATTTCCCCTTTTGCAGCGATTGTTACGGGCATTATGACAGCGACTTTTGGGGGTATATTTCGTGATGTGATTGCAGGTGAAAAATCAGTACTGCTAAGCGATGAAATTTATATTAGTGCCGCTCTCTTAGGTGCTAGTAGTTTTGCATTGTTAATGAGTTTTCAAGTCGATAAAACGATCGCTATAACCATTGGTTTCATCTTAGCTTTTACTCTTAGAGCTGCAGCCTTGTTATTTGGTTGGACTACACCGCGTTATAAATCTCGTAAGGGTCGCGAAGTAAAGTAATTTAATAAGAAAACAAATGGTCATAAAGTAGGTGGGTGTAATAGGTTTATCTTCTATAACAGGATAACAAATCAGTTTTTAACTTAAGATAAAAGCAGACTCGAATCATATAATTCTAGACTTTAAAGTGATTTATATTTGCTCTCCCTATTAAGTATCTCTATTCTTATTTCACTATAAAGACAATGAAGTAAATTCATGATTTATAAAATAACAATCCTATCACTATTAATTAGTATTTTATTACCGCTAAAAGCTATGGCTTGTGAAAGCTTAGTCGGTAGACAAATCATAGATCAATTAATTAATAATCAACCAGGTCATGCTCAAAAGATTCTATCTAATCAATTGTTAAG
>CALISP010000170.1 GCA_938041705.1 uncultured Cocleimonas sp.
AATTAAGGGCGAACTGTTAATTGGCACCAGTCACCATGTGAGCATGCATCGATTGCCACCTATCTTGAGAAAATATCGTCAGCAATACAATGATGTTCATTTAGATATGACATTCGGCGAATCTGACATTATGTGCAAATTGGTTGAACGTGGTGAGATAGAGTTAGCGGTAGTTACTCTGCCTAAAACTCTACCTGATAGTCTAAAGAAACAAGTATTGTGGGTGGATAGCTTACATTTAGTCGTTGGGCCAGATCATCCCTTATTAAAGCAATCGAGAATGAAACAATCAAAAATCACACTTGAACAGTTAGCAGAATACCCCTGTGTATTACCCAGTGAAGTTACTGAGACCTATAGGGTTATCAATCGAGAAATGAAACGTTCTGGCTTAACACTCAATGTACAAATGACAAATAACAATCTAGATACTTTAAAGATGTTAGTTGGTGCAGGTTTCGGCTGGACCTTACTACCACAAACGTTGCTAGATAAATCCGTTCAAGAAATTAAATTAGATAAAATAGAAATACAATTTGAGCGAGAGCTGGGAGTAGTCATTCACCGTAAACGAAGTCTATCAAACGCTGCAAAAGCTATGCAAAAAATGCTTGTTCAATAGAAATAGTACGATTGTAGAATGACACCCTCCAACTTTTTTAGCATTATTAACTTTGCTCACCTTATTAGCACAGGTATTTCCTACGGAAATTCCTGCATACTTTTTAGCTCTTGGTGAGCCTATAAAAGCAACACCCCCCCTACTTTTGACTAATATTGATGCGGCTACGCCTTCCCTTCGGGCTAGCATTAAACAACAAGACTATTGTCTCGCTGAAGCTCGGCACGTTTTTGTTGACTAAAAAACGTAAATAGAACTTATGCAAAGCTAGCCTATATTTGATACGCCTGATACGCCTGATACGCCTAAAGTAACTTATTGTTAAAACTAAATAGAATAAGACTCTGAGTCTATATCACCCAACCAAGTCCACATCGCCAAGAGAGGCTTATCTTTAGTCTTCATTTGATGGGGTTGATTTTCTACATGATGAACAAACTCACCCACTCCATGAATAGAAGGCTCATTATCATCAACTGCCCAAGCTGCCTCCCCATGTAATACTAAGTAGAGTTCTTCAGCCGCATGCTGATGTTTAGCATAGTGAATCTCTGGATCTTGAAGTAATAAACCAAAACGAAACCTAGAGTCTTCTATCATTCCTGATGGACCAATAATCTCGACCACTGCAACATGATTTGTAATCTCTGCAGGAAGCCTTCCAAAACCTGAAGGTCTCCATGCTAGTGACTCATAACAATCATTTAAATCATGTAACAACGGACTAGCATTATTATTTAAGAAGCCCTTAAGAAGCTCATTAATATATTCATGAGAATCTATAGAAAAAGAGGTTTTATTTTTTAAATCAACGTTATTTGAATCGACGTCATTTAAATCAATGTCATTTGTATTTGCTTTTTTATTAGTATGAAAATTTGTAATATCAAACGTTGATAATAAATCAAAGGTTGTTTGAGCGATGGCGCTCGGATCTTTCTTATATTGCAAAGCTGCGTTATGAATAAATGATTGATACGCTTTTATCTTCATAATGTTATTAATATTACTTTGAATTTCTTTATTTTATATTCTGTATTTTGTCTTCAACGAGAAAAGATTCACTCTTTAATAAATGTCGCAGACGCTTGTGTATTTCCTGAGCTGCTTGCCCTAATGGCTGATCACTTGATGTAACCATAGCAATTTCATTACTTATTTTTGGAGTAAATGGCCGCCACTCTACATTATCATTAAGCTCTGCCTTGCCATTAAAACAATCAACAATGGCAACTTTTTCACCTTGAGAAACCATATTTCTTGCAATCGCAAAATAGTAACTAGAAAAATTACGAATTATTGAAATATTCTTTTCAGATAAGTGTCTTTCTAAACGTCGATCAACCATATGATCACCAGTAATTGACACAACTGAACGATTTTCTAAGTCTTTAGGTTCGACCACTGAAAGCTGAGATAAAGGATCATCTTTATGCATGATACAAACGCATTCACTGTAAAAGGTTTCTGTATTAAGACCTGCAACGGGAACAGGTGAATCAATAATTCCAATATCAATTTGCTGACTACTCACCCAAGAAGCGATTTGTCGAGAGCTATGAATTCTCATCTCAACATTCACATCCGGATAATCTAATTGGAAATCAGCAATAAGTTTTGGCATCACATTCATTGCCAACACTCCATTTAAAGCAATACTTACTCCACCGATAGCTCCTGACCTTATCTCTTTAACACGTTGCTCAATCCGAGATACAGCAAATAAACCCTGTTCAACTTCTGCATGCAAAAGCAACGCTTCACTCGTAGGAACAAAAAAACCTTTGGACCGATGAAACAAACGAAAACCCATATCTGCTTCCATATTGCTTAAGGCAATACTTACAGCAGGTTGAGTTAAATTAAGTTTTTGAGCTGCACGTGATACTGATCCCGCTTCGATTAATGCAACAAAGACCTCTAAATGTCTTAGCTTTAAATGGATAAGTAATTTCCTCTTTATCTATAGTATGAATGTCATTCTTACAAGTAACTTTCTTGTATTAACAAATCGAATATTATAATAATTTGTATTCAATTGCTTTAATTTTGTAAGCTTAATATGATAATAATCAATCAGTAGCTTATTAAATTAACAGAGACAGAAATATGTCATTAAATATTATTAACTTCTCAGATAACAAAGGTGAGTTCTTTGATGTCCGCTTAAAAGACAACCCAGAAAGGTTATTAGAAGGTGATCCTAGGCATCAAACAACAGTTCATTTCAGTAACGACTCAGCGAATGTTGTTGCAGGAGTTTGGACAGCAACCGCAGGTAAATTTCAAGTCGCTACAGAACGAGATGAATTCTGTCACATCGTTTCTGGTAAAGCCGAATTGGTTGATCAGGATGGACATGGGATTACATTCGTGACGGGTGATGCATTCGTTATTCCTAATGGTTTTGACGGACATTGGAATGTCATAGAAACCACCACTAAGCATTTTGTAATATACAAATATGATGTCTAGAAAAAGGAAAACATCCTTTAAAGCATATCAAAAGGACTTTCTTCGAACATATCTAATATAAATATATCGAATATTATTATAACTTATATTCAATTGATTAAAGTGATTTTGACTTCTACTCTATTATAGAGAGTTTCTAAAGCATCAAGAGACCCCCGACTTTATTAGACCCCTTTAGACTTTAAGAGCCCATTTATTCCTAATGACTAGTATCACTAAATCTATGCATGAAGATTCAGTATGTACTGCTGACTATAGAGAGACTCCTCTATGGTTAGACGATATAAGTGATCCGCCATCATTACCCGACAAACCTCTAGAATCAGTTGATGTGGCAATTGTGGGTTCCGGTTATACAGGACTCAATGCAGCACTTGAAACAGTAAGAGGTGGATTAAGCACCTTAGTATTAGATGCTGAAGATATTGGCTGGGGATGTAGCTCCCGTAATGGCGGACAAATTAGCACTAGCGTTAAACCAAGCTTTCAAAAGTTGAGTGCCCGATATGATGCTAACACCGCGCGAGGAATCCGCAGAGAAGGTGAAACGGCATTAGAATGGATTGAAGATCTAATTGAACAAGAATCCATTGATTGTAATTTTGTTCGTTCAGGACGTTTTCATGCTGCACATACACCCAAACATTTTAAAGATTTAATTAAAGAAGCAGAACAATTAAAACAAAATGAAGGTATTGAATCGCTTCATGTTCCAAGAAACGAACAACACAAAGAACTTGGTTCAGATAGTTATTATGGTGGAGTCGTATTTACTCGACATGCTTCAATACATCCAGCTAAATATCACCGTGGATTATTAAACAGTGCTATAGAAGCTGGAGTCCACCTTACAAGCAATTGTGCGGTAATAAATATCGAAGAACAAAAACAAGGATATTTATTAACCACCCAAAAAGGTCCTGTTGTTGCTAAGCAAGTAATCATTGCTACTAATGGCTATACCTCTAATTTAACACCTTGGCTTCAGCGTCGTGTCATTCCTATTGGTAGTTATGTTATTGCCACAGAACCATTACCAACAGCATTAATGGATAAATTATTCCCTAAAGATCGGATTGTCAGTGATACCTGCAAGGTTGTTTACTATTACAGACCTTCACCAGATCGTAAACGAATCGTGTTTGGGGGGCGAGTGTCAGCTTCTGAAACCAACCCAAAGATTAGTGGACCTAGGCTTTATAAGGAAATGTGTAGAATTTTTCCTGAACTTGCAAATTATAAAATATCTCATTCTTGGATGGGGACAGTCGCTTATACCTTTGATGAGACTGCTCATACTGGTTCACATAAAGGCCTTCATTATTCCTTAGGTTATTGTGGATCTGGAGTTTCAATGTCTAGTTATTTGGGTATGCGTTTAGGCCAAAAAGTATTAGGTAAAGCAGAAGGGAAAACACCTTTTGATGACCTGCCCTTTCCAACACGCCCTTTTTACACGGGTAACCCATGGTTTTTACCCGCAACAGTAAAAATGTACCAATGGCGAGATCAGCTACAACGTCAATATGCAAAAGCAACCACAGCTAAACTAAAAACTAAGTAAAGATTATGAGCAAATTAACCATACAAGAACCTGCACGTGAAATTGATGTCATTCATGAGACTGATGTCTTAGTCGTAGGTTCTGGACCAGGAGGCTTGCCTGCCGCTTTAGCAGCTGCACGTGCTGGAGCAGAAGTTACCTTAGTAGAACGTTTTGGCTGTTTTGGTGGAAACTTAACCGTAGTTGGCGTTGAAGGCATGCATTGGTATCGACACGAAGAGACTATCGAATCTGATGGAATCGTGCGTGAATTTGAAGAAAAATCCAAAGAGATGGGAGCTGCCGCACCTGAATCACAATCACTGTCTTATGAGATCGATTCTGAAGGGTTTAAGTTAGTTGCTGATCAATTTGTTTTAAATGAACCAAACATTCGTCCCATGCTTCATCGTCAATTTGTGGCGCCAATTATGGAAGGCAATGTGATTAAAGGAATCATCGTAGAGTCAAAAGCAGGACGCGAAGCGATACTTGCGAAACGTGTGATTGATGCTACTGGTGATGCTGATGTTGCCGAACGCGCAGGCGCAAAAACCTTTCTAACACCCAAAGAAAAAATGATGGCTGCATCTGTCATGTTTCATGTGGCAGGTGTTGATAAAACCAAATTCATGAATGGCATTAAAGAGGATCCTCAGACCTACAAAGATTGGGCAGGTGGAGGTGAATGGAATATTGAAACGTCAGGTAAAGAAGATGACATGTTCTCTCCATTCCTTAAGAAGCCCTTTGAACAAGCGATTAAAGATGGACATATCCCTGCAAATCTAACCACTATCGCTGGTACATGGGGAGTAATGCACGATACGGGTGAGCTTACCTACATGAATCTGGTTCAAATGGATGATTGCGACGGCACGGACCCAGATTCACTCACTACTTTCGAAATTGAAGGTAGACGCCAAGCAATGTTGGCAATTGATGCTTTACGTCGTTACACACCAGGGTGTGATGGTATTCGTCTACGTAACTTCGGTATGTCGATAGGTATCCGCGATACTCGCAAAGTTAACTGTCATTACAACATGACTTCATTGGATGTACGCGAACAAGGCCGCTTTGAAGACAGTATTGGTATTTTCCCAGAATTTATAGACGGTTATGGAATTCTTATTTTACCAACTACAGGACGTTATTTCCAAGTACCGTATCGTAATGTGTTACCAAAAGGCATCGAAAATTTACTGGTATCTGGACGTTCGACAGGTGGCGATAGAGACAGTCATGCAGCTACCAGAAATATGGCCTGTTGCGCGGTGATTGGACAAGGTGCAGGAATAGCTGCGGCGCTCTCAGTAAAAACGGGTAAATCTTTAAAAGTAGTCAAAGTACAGGATATTCAGAAAGAGTTAGAACGCCAAGGTGCTCGACATCATTAAATATATTTAAAAGACACCCCCCTACTTTTGATGGTTTTTAGGGTTAAAATCAATAAGCATACATATGATTTTATTAATAAAACCTTCTAGTTTTTAGACTAATCAACAGCTGATATTTAGCAAATATAGTCTCTTTATATAAGTAAAAAAGTTACGGTCAATTATCGTTGTTAAAGACCTAAGGCTAAGTAAGAAGGAAGTAGAACATTATTCGTCATGAGTACTTTGACGACTGTTATTAATTAATATATCCAAGGAGAGTTAGAATGAAACAATTTTCAAAATCAATTAACCGAGCGAGCTCACTACTATTAGCCGCTGGCATAACCGCTGCAGCAGGCATAGCAACAGCTGCCCCAGTTACGGTTGTCTCATGGGGTGGAAGTTACGGTAAAGCGCAAGACGCGGCCTTGTTTACTGATGCTGCAAAGAACTCAGGTATAGAGATTGTGCGTGAGTCTGGCGCAAGTATGTCTAAAACCTGTCTACAAGTAGAATCAGGCTCAGTTAATTGGGATCTTGTAGTTACTGGTTCTGGTGGTTCAGCATCTGCCGCTGCAAAAGGCTGTCTAGAAAAAATCGATTACGATGTAGTTGATGTATCTAACTTCATTCCAGGCACCTATACAGACTATTGTGTTGGTTCTGATGTATTCGCAACTGTAATGTCATGGAATACTGATAAGTATGGTAAGCCAGGTAGTGCAGGCGCACCAAAAACATGGGCAGACTTTTGGGATGTGAAAAAATTCCCGGGTACACGTGCATACCGCGCAAATAATGTAGATGGCGTCTTAGAGCCTGCATTGATGGCAGATGGTGTCCCAATGGACAAAGTTTACGAAGTACTTTCAACTGAAGCGGGTATGAAACGTGCGATCGATAAAATTCGTGAACTTAAGCCACATATCTCAGTATTCTGGACCTCTGGAGCAATGCAAGCTCAGTTAATGAAAGATGCTGAAGTTGATATGACAACAGGTTGGAACGGACGTTTTGATAACGCAGCGAAAGATGGTGCTAAAGTAGGCTATTCATTCGACCAAGCGCTACTTGATTATGATTGTTTCGCAATGCCTAAAGGCGCGCCAGAAAAAGATACAGCGATGAAATTCTTAGCTGAAGTCTCTAAGGCGAAATATCAAGCTAACCTTCCCTTTCATATCACCTACGGCCCAACCAACAAAGGTGCATACGACATCACTACAGCGCCTAAAGAGTTAATCGAGGCATTACCATCTCACCCTAAAAATGTTCCTTTAATGTTACCTGTGAGTTTAGATTGGTACGCTAAGAACCGCGTTAAAGCGCTTGAAATGTATATGGAATTAATAAGCGAGTAATAATAAAGAAGCTTAGTTAATATATAAAATTGCAATACTTTGCCGGGTGGAGGAATCTGCCCGGCCTATTTTTTTAAATTCTGGAGTTCTTGTTTTGGCAAATAATGTAAATAATGAGCCACAAATCGAATCTGCATTACCCATAACGGTAAAAAATCTTACCAAGACTTATGGCGACATGTATGCGTTAAACAACGTTGATGTAGATATAAAAAGTGGTGAATTCTTAACGCTTTTAGGACCTTCAGGTTCTGGTAAAACCACCTTACTGATGGCCATTGCTGGTTTTAATCGACCAGATTCAGGCAGTATCAAATTTGGTGGTAACGAAATGATCCTCACTCCTCCGCATAAGCGAGATGTAGGGATGGTATTTCAAAGTTATGCATTATTTCCTCACATGACGGTAGCCGAGAACGTGGCATTCCCGTTAAAACTAAGAAAAGTAAATGCGGCTGAAATTAAAGAGCGTGTTGCCACTGCCTTAGAGACAGTCCAGCTGGGTGAACTTGGGAACAGAGATATCGATCAGTTATCTGGCGGACAACGACAACGTGTCGCCTTGGCTCGAGCATTCGTTTTTAAGCCACGCATTTTGTTAATGGACGAACCTTTATCCGCCTTAGATAAAAAACTGCGTGAACAAATGCAAATCGAATTAAAGCAATTGCATCGTCAGCTAGGAGTAACAACAGTTTATGTCACGCATGATCAGCGCGAAGCGCTAACTATGTCAGACAGAATTGCGATTATTAATGGTGGTGAAATCGTACAAATCGACACCCCTGACGTTATCTATAACAGCCCATCTAATTCGTTCGTAGCGGATTTTATTGGCGAATCTACAATCTTACCTTTACGTGCTGATGCGTCGGGTAAATTACTTTTCGAAAATCAACCCATCAGTGATGGGCCTCCTGAAAACATGCATGACAACGGCAAAGGTTGGGCTTTAGTAGTAAGACCAGAACGTGTTTTTATTAGTGACGAGTCAACGAGTGGCGATGAAAATGTAGTCTCGTTTGACGGCATTGTTAAAGAATTTGTATTTCAAGGCGATTCTGCATTTGCGCTTATTACAGTTGCTGAAAAACACGAATTATCAGTACGTTTTGGTACTAACTCTGCTTCGTTTCAAAATGCTCTACAGTCAGGAGACAAAATTTCTTTAGGTTTGAATTTATCTGATATCACCATTATTCCTGGTGATGAATAGTGAATAACAATGTGAAGAACAATGTGAATAATTCACTTAACCATAACGAGCTACGGCAGCAAGAATCCCGCGAGCAATGGATGTTGTTGGGGTTCTCAATACCAGCAATATTGGTTGTGATCGCAATCATATTAATTCCGATCGGTTGGCTTTTCTATCTTTCATTTATAGGTAATGATGGTCAATTTACAATGGAACACTATCAAAAAATGGTGGAATACAAATCTTATAAACGTGTGTTCTTTACCACTTTTCAAGTCAGTCTTTTCACTACAATCATTTGTATTTTAATTGGCTACCCGCTGGCCTATTTCTTAGCGAGCTTGCCTCCACGCGTAGCTGGTTTCTTTATGCTGGCAGTGTTACTCCCCTTTTGGACGTCATTATTGGTAAGAACCTACGCATGGTTAGTGCTTTTACAAAAGAAAGGCATACTCAACGAATTCGCTATGAATATTGGTTTGTGGGACACCCCTTTAAAACTAGTACATAACATGACCGGCACTTTAATTGGTATGGCGCATATTATGTTACCGTTCTTAGTACTGCCTCTTCTGGGCTCAATGAAAAAAATTGATAAAGACTTAATGCACGCTGCGGCCAATGTAGGTGCATCACCTTCAAAAGCATTTTGGACAGTGTTCTTTCCTTTATCGATTTCGGGTTTAGTCGCTGGCTCACTAATCGTTTTCGTGCTGTGTTTAGGCTTTTACGTAACTCCTGCAGTATTAGGTGGCGGACGCGTAGTAATGGTATCGACACAAATTACCGCCATTCTTGAAAATCAGTTTAATTGGGGCGCCGCAAGTGCCTTAGGAGTCGTGCTATTAATCTCGACTTTGCTAGTGTTGTATATATCTTCCAAGATATTCAAATTCGATAATGCCCTGTTTGGTAAAAAATGATGCTTGGTAAGAAATAATGCTTAGTAAAAAGATAATGTTAGGTAAACAAAGATGAGTTGGTTAAAAAAAGCAGCTTCCGATACGCAAATTACTCACGGCAACCGCATCTGGTTATACGTGTTCGCAGCGATTGTCATGATATTACTAGTGGTACCCACGTTAATCGTGATCCCGATGTCTTTTTCGGACTCTCAGTACTTAGAGTTTCCACCAAGCAAATGGTCATTGCGTTGGTATCATGAATACTTAGATTCACCAAAATGGATGCGCGCAACGGTTAAGTCGCTGCAAATTGGCACCTTAACAATGTTAGTCGCAACACCCATAGGCGTAGCCGCTGCCTATGCCTTGTTTGTCTCGGGTCACAAAGCTGCTCGATTGATATTTATGTTCTTAATCACCCCGATGATCGTGCCAGTTATTCTAATCGCCATCGGCGCTTTTTATGTTTTCGGACAAATCGGTATAAACAACACCGTTTTTGGAATTGTTCTAGCACATACCGCCTTAGCCATACCCTTAGTTATGATCGTGACAACCTCCGCCTTACGTAACTATGATTTAAACCAAGAACGTGTTGCCCGAAGCTTAGGTGCCCCTAGAATAAAGGCATTTTTCCTTATTACGCTTCCACAGATCAAATTTTCAGTGATGACGAGTGCGCTATTAGCATTTTTAACATCGTTTGATGAAGTCATCATCTCTATCTTTATTTCAGGCGGAGTTAACGCGACCATAACTAAACATATGTTTAGTGCCTTGCGAGATTATATTGATCCGACGATTGCGGCGATATCGACGATACTTGTTATCGTTTCCACGGTGCTACTGTTAACTACGCAGTATATTAGTTCACGTGAAAAGAAGAAGAAATGAAAAATCTAGATTGATGTGATGTTTTAAATAATGAGTGCATTGTATTTTTATGATGTTTAGTTCATTTCTTCAACCTTCCCCGTCGTTTCCTGACGGAAATTCGCCTACTACCGTCCTTGATTCCTAGGGAAACTAAAGAGGCACCTACTTTTAGACTCTTTAGGCTCCCTAGTAGCCAAAAATAAAAGTTAAAACCTTCTATAATAGATAGTTATTCTGCGATTCAAGATACCGCGACACATGAACCAACAAAACATAGAGAAAAATATTCTGAGTAAAGTATTTGTTACCGGACTTATATTTAGTCTAGTTGTCGCAATGCCTGCCGTCGCTGATAGTTCCGGTCCTCACTTGGCAGGATACTACGATCGTTTTTTGGCCTTATGCGGTGATAGTGTTTTTGAATGGGACGGTTTTGATAAACCAGCCAAACGCATGTCAGGAATTACGCAAGTCGGTGTCGGAAGAAGTAACAGTTATGTTTTAACTAAAAAAGGTGTGCTTTTAGCTTGGGGTGACAACACAGACAAATCAATCACCCTAAGCAATCAGGTTCGTTCTTTCCATGCAGGTCGATCAGGCGTATTTGTAATTCGTGATGACAATACGCTATGGCAGTTTGATACGAAAAGTCTATTTGGATTCGGTGAAAACATCACCCCAAAACCAAAGAAAATTGCCAATAATATCCTTACCGCTTCTATTGGGGACAGTGCGAATTATTACGTCACTAACGATGGAAACCTTTTCGTTTATGGCCTAGCTCACCGAGGACAATACGGTGATGGAAAACTCAACTCATCAAAGAGTTACATTCAAACGGCGAGTGATGTCACTCAGGTTGTTTCGCATACGGGTCATACCTTAATACTTAAGCAAGATGGTACTGTGTGGGGAACAGGCGGAAATATATATGGCCCATTAGGCAATCATGGCATCGGCGACAAAGCCATTAAATGGGGTCTCATTTTTAATGATGTAAAACGAATGGCGACTGGAAGTAGCCACTCACTGGTGATTAGGCACGATGGGAGTTTGTGGACCTGGGGCAGAAACGAAGGACTTGAACCCAAACAAATAATGAGTTCAGCGAATACCGTCGCAGCAGGAAGCAGAAGCACTATTGCACTGAGTGATGACACTTTATGGCAATGGAGTCCAGGATCACGCCCTAAAGCCATTATGAAATGTGTGAATTAGCGCGTTAAGTTGAATCAAAAGCGCTGAATCTAATGAAAAAACAATCCTATTTAGCTGTTTAAGTACACCCCCCTACTTTTTAGCACTGTAGATAATAATTATGGATATAAAGACTAATCTAGGACAAAAGTTATTTTTAATAGGTTTGATCATGATGTTGAATCATGTGGCTCATGCAGATTCTCCGATTCTCTTAGAGAAAAAATTGAGTTACCCAGACGCTGCTTGGAATCCCGATTATAAAAATTACTTACGACGTAAACCTGTATGGGTGAGAGACGATTGGAAGCAATCGATCATTATCCCAGCGCCTCCCAGTCTTGAAGAAACTGCTAAAGAAATCGAAGCCATCATAAAACTTCGCCCATTGCGTGAAAAACATCAGACCGATATTGATCGTGAAAAAGAGCTACAAGGAATATATGAAAAGTTCTACACCGTCTTTAATGCAAAGCCATTGACGCATCCGACAATGGCTGCATTTATGGCTAATGTATTTGATGACGCGACAATAATCGTGTTTTATTTTAAAGATCACTTCAATCGCGCGCGGCCTTATCATTATTA
>CALISP010000171.1 GCA_938041705.1 uncultured Cocleimonas sp.
GTAAGCAGCGGCATCAAAGGGGTTTTCGCGGTTTTCTAGATGCCAAGCATCAATTTTTGCTTGAAACTCATCTCTAATATCTAAAAGCTCTCTATTTTTCGGCATGAACTCATTCAAAATATCTTGAAATGATTTCCAAAAGCTTTCTACGTCGATACCTGTACCAGGAATAATGTCATTAACGATCAGATCATGTAATTTTTGATCAATACTTAATTTATCTTTGCAAACTGTTGTCATGTTATTCCTTTTTCCTTTTTAAATTTGATATTGATTCATATTAGATTTCGACAAATAGTATAGGCTATTGCTGGGTACTCTATATAAAATATTTATAATGATTGAAGTATGCAATTTGATTTATTAATTAATCGATATGATCGATGAGAATAGCTAATTGTTTTACATTGTATTTAATGAAGATAAATAAATTTATTTACTGTAAATAATTTAGAATTAACCCTATAAATATAGGCTGTATAGCTAAAATAGGTTAAAAGTAGGGGGGTGTCATTCTGTTGTATCTTCAAGATACAATGAACACTTAAAGTTATATGAAGAATTAATCGCACTATGGCAATATCAAAAGAAATAGCTGAAAAAATACTTAAGGGCTTTGATAAACATTTCAGTATTTTTAATGAAATAACTACACAAGCTCAACAACGCTTTGAAGCTGCTGACTGGGGAGCAGAACGTCAAGCTTCAATTCAACGCATCAAACTCTATGACAAGCGAGTTGATGAGACGGTAGCTGTTATAAAAAATAAATTCGAACTCTATCCAATGAACGGAGCAATTTGGACAAAAGTAAAAACTGATTTTATACTTTTGTTACAAGATCATCAGCAACCTGAACTGGCCGAGACTTATTTTAATTCTGTATTTTGTCGCGCTTTTACAAGAGAGTTATACACATCGAGCTATATCTTTGTCAGAAATGCAGTGTCGACAGATTATATTCATTCAGATGTTCCGACTTATGAAGCTTATTATCCTGCTAATACTGGTTTTTATAAATCCATTACTAATATTCTTACTCATTTTAAATTAGAGATTCCCTACGAAAATTTTAATCGGGATAAGCGTTATATCGCTAAATCGATTTGCAATATATTTAAACTAGGAAATAGAACTGCAGAATTGAATTTCCAATATCAAGTTATCAATGCTCTTTTTTATCGAAATAAAGCAGCCTATATTGTTGGCAAAGCGGTTAATGGACATGATGTTTATCCTTTTGCTATTCCACTTTTAAATAATGAAAAAGGTCAAATTTACACTGACGCGCTTTTAGTCGGAGAAGATTCAGTTTCTCAATTATTCGGGTTCTCATATGCTTATTTTATGGTCAAGCATCCTGTACCTTCTGCGGTTGTAGATTTCTTGAAGTCATTAGTGCCAAGACGTAAACGAGAAGGTTTGTATTCTGCTATTGGTTATCAAAAGCATGGTAAAACTGATTTTTATCGCGGGTTTTTGCACCATTTAGATTATTCTGATGACAATCTGATATTAGCACCTGGTATCCCTGGCATGGTTATGTCTGTTTTTACTCTACCTTCTTATCCTTATGTATTTAAGGTGATTCGAGATTATTTTGCACCACCTAAGGATATCACTCGAAAACAAGTAGAAGATACTTACCAATTAGTAAAGCAACATGATCGAGTTGGACGTATGGCAGATATGTTGGAATATTCTTCGGTCGTTTTACCCCTGTATCGTTTTACTGAAGAGCTTTTAGACGATCTTAAAGAAACTTGCGATAGTAGTATTAGCTTTATTACTGACGACCAAGGTGTAGAACAATTGGTTTTAGAGCATGTGTATATCGAACGGCGCATGGTGCCATTAAATATGGCCTTAGCTGAAGCTCAAAATAAAGATGACGAAGGTACTATAGAGTTTCTGATTAAATCATTTGGAGATGCTATTAAAGAACTGTCAGCGGCAAATATATTTCCTGGAGATCTACTGTATAAAAACTTTGGTGTAACACGTTTGGAGCGTGTAGTTTTTTACGACTATGACGAGATCGTATACCTAACGGATTGTAATTTTAGAAAAATCCCTGAACCAAGAACTACGCAAGAATTAATGTCCGCAGAACCTTGGTACAGCGTTGCTAAAAATGATATTTTTCCTGAAGAGTTTGCTCGATTTTTGTTAGGAAACGATACCATCAAAAAATTCTTTATGAAGTACCACGCAGATTTGCTAGATGCTGATTACTGGATACAAAAACAAGATAATATTAAAAACGGTATATTTGAAGACGTATTTCCTTATCCTCAGAAATATAGAATGCATCGATAAGCTTAGTTATTGCTAGTTTTTATATTCAATAGTATTAATACTGTAATAAATTAACTCTTCTCAATTAATAAAAAGGTCTAAAAGGAGGGGGGGTGTCGTTTAAAAACATTAATTTCATCCAATAAAAAAGCACCTCAATAAGTGCTTTTAATAAAATATGTTTTCTTACAGGATAATCAAATGACAGTGCAAGCTTACTTACTTCGGTAAGTTATACGACCTTTTGTCAAATCATAAGGCGTCAATTGAACTGTCACTTGGTCACCCGTTAAAATTCTAATGTAGTTTTTACGCATGCGACCAGAGATATGTGCATTTACTTTATGCCCATTTTCAAGTTCAACAATAAATGTAGTATTGGGTAGTGTTTCAACTACTGTTCCTTCCATTTCTATACTTTCTTCTTTTGCCATGCTTTAAACTACTGTGTTAATTGAGAAACGCCGTATTATCCATTACCTGCCGTAATAAACAAGGTTTTTCTATGCATTATAAGGGTACATACAAAACCTAGTATTAACAGCTATTATGATGTGCATAATCGACTAATAACACCTATCATATGTCCAATTTATTAAAAAACAAGGAAAGCAGAATGCAGTTTGCAGCAGTGTTTCCCGGTCAGGGATCGCAATCACTCGGAATGTTAGCAGAATTAGCTAATGAACACCCTGAAGTGCATCAGACATTTGAAGAAGCTTCAGATATCTTAAATAAGAATTTATGGGAGATGACTACTGCTGATTCTAACGATTCTTCAAGCCAAACCGTTATTGATCAAACCATCAATACTCAACCTTTAATGCTTGCCGCTGGTGTTGCAGTGTGGAGAATATGGCAAAAAATAGGGGGGTGTGCTCCAATTGCTATGGCTGGTCATAGTTTGGGTGAATATTCTGCACTCGTTGCAAGTGGTTCATTAGACTTCGCAGATGCTGTTAGATTAGTATCTAAACGGGCTCAACTAATGCAACAGGCAGTGCCCGTTGGCCAAGGTGCAATGGCAGCTATTTTGGGATTAGAAGATCAACAAATTATTGATATATGTGCAGGTCTTGCAAGTGAAGGAATTGTTGAAGCTGTTAATTTTAATTCACCTGGACAAGTTGTTATAGCAGGTGAAACTAAAGCCGTTGATGCTGCAATAGAAAAACTGACAGAAGCAGGTGCAAAACGAGCGATTAAATTAGCGATGAGTGTTCCATCCCATTGTAGTTTGCTAAAAGATGCAGCGACTGAATTAAGTAAAGAATTATTGGAAACCCCATTTTTTGAAAGTACATATCCTATCATTCAGAATGTTGCGGCAAGTAATAATCCAGCAACTGAAGATCGTCAACAAGCATTATCAGAACAACTTTATAAACCTGTACTTTGGGTAGACTGTATAACTAACTTAGCTAAAGATTATAACGCGGATACAATAATCGAATTTGGTCCTGGCAAAGTACTATTTGGTTTGAATCGAAGAATAGATAGAAGTTTGGGTAATATATGCATTAATGACTCAGCCTCATTAGAAAAAGCATTAGCAATGTGCAGTGCTTAAACTTATATAGTTATTTTAAAATTGAATAATATAGTAAAAGGAATTTAAATGATTAACTTAGATGGACAAGTAACCTTAGTCACTGGAGCTAGTAGAGGAATAGGCAGAGCAATTGCTGAATCTCTAGGAAAATCAGGAGCGACAGTTGTAGGTACCGCTACAAGCGAAAATGGTGCTGCTGCAATTACTGCATACTTCAAAGAGGCGGGCATTAATGGTGTTGGCAAAATGCTTAATGTAACTGATATTGATTCCATTGGAAAAGTATTAAAAGAAATAACCACTGAGTATGGCGCTATAACTGTGTTAGTTAATAATGCAGGTATTACTCGTGATAATTTAATGTTACGTATGAAAGAAGAAGAATGGTCAGATATTATGACTACCAATCTAACTTCAGTTTATCGTCTAAGTAAAGCATGTTTAAAAGGAATGATGAAAGCACGCCATGGTCGAATTATTTCAATATCATCTGTGGTTGGTGCAACAGGTAATGCAGGGCAAGCTAACTACGCAGCAGCAAAAGCAGGCGTTGTAGGTTTCTCAAAATCATTAGCTCAAGAGATCGGATCTCGTGGAATCACAGTTAATGTGGTTGCTCCAGGCTTTATAGATACTGATATGACACGCGATTTACCTGAAGAACAACGTAATAAGTTAATGAGCAATATTCCTCTAGGAAAATTGGGTGAAGCAGAAGATATCGCAAATGCCGTATTATTCTTAGCATCTGATATGGGATCGTATATATCTGGTGAAACTCTGCACGTAAATGGTGGCATGTATATGTCCTAATTGGACGCGCTGGAAATAGAGCGAATGCTCTAAAAGATTAATTAAATTAATAATTTATCAGAACTCTTAAATTAATTGTGCAGAGGCTTTAAATTCTCTACAATAACCCCATTATATGTACAGTTCGTATATATTATTTTAAATTACAAGGAATTAAAAATCATGAGTGATGTTGAAACACGCGTTAAAAATGTCGTAGTAGAGCAATTAGGAGTTGAAGAATCAGAAGTTACAAATGCAGCTTCTTTTGTAGATGATCTAGGCGCGGACTCATTAGACACCGTTGAGTTGGTTATGGCTCTAGAAGAAGAGTTTGGTACTGAAATACCAGACGAAGAAGCGGAAAAAATTACTACTGTTCAATTAGCTATCGATTACGTAAATAATAGTCAGGCTTAATTTACAGAAATAAATTACTGCAAAAAACCGCAGGACTACTACGCTTTGAGTTATATATGAGCAAATTAGTCTCTGCGGTTTTTTTCGTTTAGTTTTAGAAAAAGGATTATGAAGTGTCAAAACGTCGAGTTGTTGTTACGGGTTTAGGTATAGTTTCTCCAGTTGGATCAGAGCTGGAAAAAGCATGGAAAAATATCACTGAAGGTGTCAGTGGTATCAATAAAATTTCGCCCGATTTATTCGACGCATCAGAATTTTCTGTAAAAATTGCAGGCAATGTTGATGACTTTAATCCGACTGATTACATCACTCCAAAAGATCAGAAGAAGATGGATCCTTTTATCCACTATGGAATCGGTGCAGGTACAGATGCAATAAGAGATTCAGGGATTGAGATAAGCAACGAAGTAGCTGAAAGATTCGGTGTTATCGTTGGTTCTGGTATTGGTGGTGTAGGAACTATTGAAAAAAATAGTAAAGCATTTATAAATGGTGGGCCTCGTAAGATTTCGCCATTCTTTGTGCCTAGCACCATCGTTAATATGGTAGCAGGCAACTTATCAATAATGCATGGCCTAAAAGGTCATAATATGTCTCCTGTGTCTGCTTGTGCAACCGCTACTCATAGTATTGGTGATGCCGCACGTATGATTAGTTATGGTGATGCAGAGGTTATGTTAGGTGGTGGAGCAGAAATGTGTTCTACACCTTTAGGTATTGGCGGTTTTGCTGCTATGCGCGCACTCTCAACTCGTAATGATGATCCATTGGCTGCAAGTCGTCCATGGGATATAGATCGTGATGGATTTGTGTTGGGCGATGGTGCCGGCGTTCTACAGCTTGAAGAATACGAATTTGCGAAAGCACGTGGTGCTGATATTTATTGTGAATTAGTAGGTTTTGGTATGAGTAGTGATGCCTTCCATATGACTTCTCCTTCTACTGACGGTGAAGGTGCTGCGCGTTGTATGAATCATGCACTTAAAGATGCAGGTTTGAATGCTGAAGATGTCGATTATATTAATGCCCACGGTACTTCTACTCCTGCTGGTGATGTAGCTGAAACTAATGCAATAAAGCGTGCAATGGGTAATCATGCAAATAATGTAGCTGTTAGCTCTACTAAATCTATGACCGGCCATCTCTTAGGTGCTGCAGGAGGTATTGAGGCAGTCTTTAGTGTGTTAGCTATCCGCGATCAAATCTTGCCGCCAACTATAAACCTCGATAACCAAGACCCTGCTTGTGACCTTGATTATGTTGCCAATGAAGCAAGAAGTGCCAAAATTGATGTCTCAATGAGCAATTCTTTCGGGTTTGGAGGCACTAACGGCACTTTAATATTTAAGAAAATTTAAACATCTTTGTCTGCTAGATCATAAAGAAAGGTCTAAAAGTAGGGGCGTGTCTATTTTGTTAATACAATTAGTCAAAGATAATTATAGAAATAGGGCGATTACACTGTGAGATTTTTTTTTAAGTTTTTCATCCCCTTTGTTTTAGTTATTTCCTGTGCGATAGCCTTCTATGGCTATAACCAATTTGAAACGTTTAAATCATTTAAAATAACTAAAGAAATAGACAGCTTTGAAATAAAGACGGGCAGCAATATACGCACCGTAGCTAGGTCGCTCCAAAATAAAAAAATATTAAATAATGATGGTTTGATTGAATCTAAATGGTTATTTATTGGCCTCGCTAAACTCACAAAACAAGATAGAAAAATTAAAGCAGGTGAATATGCTTTAAAAGAAGGATCCACTCCTTCCCAGTTACTTGATCTCTTTAGTAGCGGTAAAACCATTCAATATCAGACACGTATCCCTGAAGGATTTAATTTCAAACAAATTATAGAAATTATTAAGAATGATAAAAACCTAAAACAAACCTTGAATGATGATGACTATAAAAACATCATGTCAAAACTAGAAACAAAATATCAACACCATGAACCTGAAGGGTGGTTTTTACCCGATACCTATAGTTATCCTCGCAATACCACAGATTTACAATTCTTACAGCGAAGCCATAATACAATGCTAAAAGAATTAGATAAACATTGGCAAAATCGTAAAATCTTTAAAGGCATAAATACACCTTACGATGCATTGATACTAGCTTCAATAATTGAAAAAGAAACAGGTGCTCCAGATGATCGCGGAAAAGTTGCTCGTGTGTTTATCAATAGACTTAATATAGACATGCTCTTGCAAACAGATCCAACGGTTATTTATGGCATGGGTGAAAAATATAAAGGAAATATTCGTAAAAAAGACCTTAGAAAAGATACTCCTTACAACACTTATACTCGCAAAGGTCTAACTCCAACGCCTATCGCTACACCTAGTAAAGCTGCAATAGAATCCGCATTTAATCCTGCAGATGGAAAGATGTTATATTTTGTTGCAAAAGGTGATGGATATTCATATTTTTCAAAGACATATTCTGAACATAAGAGAGCAGTTATTAAGTATATTCTCAATGGAAAAGCAAAAAAATATCAAGGCGATAAGTAATGAATACACTTAACGATTCTAATGGTCTTTTTATAACGTTTGAAGGTGTAGAAGGTGCTGGTAAAACTACCAATATTGAATATATTGCAGAAAAAATTAAAGCCTCTGGTCATGAAATTTTACTAACACGTGAACCAGGCGGGACTGAACTGAGTGAAGCTATTCGTGAATTACTAATTTCTAAAGAATACCCTGAGATGCACATCACAACAGAATTACTGTTAATGTTTGCGGCTCGGTCCGAGCATTTAAATAAAAAAATTATACCTGCTATTAACGAAGGTAAATGGGTTCTGTGTGATCGCTTTACTGATGCTACTTTTGCTTACCAAGGTGGAGGCAGAGGTATTCCTGAAACTACCATTTCTACATTAGAAACACTTGTTCAGGGAACATTAAAACCAGATTATACTTTTTTATTCGATTTAAATGCAGAAGTTGGATTAGCAAGAGCAAAGAATAGGGGGGAAACTGATCGTTTTGAACAACAGCATATTGATTTCTTTAATCGTGTTCGAGCAAAATATCTAGTCATGGCGGAAACAGAAAAACATCGATATCGTATAGTCAATGCTGAACATGATCTTAGTACTGTACAGATTCAAATTAGCCAGTTATTAACTGAGATATTATAATAATGTCAGAATCAACAGACATTACTTCTAACAATTCAAAAGCTATATCGGATCAAGAATATCCTTGGCAAGAAAAAACGTGGCAGCATTTTATAAAGGCCAAAGCACAAAACCAATTACCACATGCAATTTTACTATCTGGAGAAGAGGGTATTGGTAAATACTCTTTGGCTCAAAGAATGGCTAAGTCACTGATGTGTATAAATAGTTTCTCAGCTGATAAAGATGCATGCAACGAATGCCAATCCTGCAGAACGTATGAATCAGGTGCTAATCCCGATTTTAAACAAATCACTCTATTGGAAGATAAACAGCAGATTGGTGTAGATCAAATTAGGGCATTATCAGAGTTTCTCAATTACAGCAGAAGTTATAATACTAACCGTGTAGTCATACTAAATCCCGTTGAAAGGATGAATGTGAATGCCGCCAATAGCCTTTTAAAATCACTTGAAGAACCATCTGCACATACTGTGATTATATTAGTTACGGCCAAAATGAATCAATTATTGCCTACTATCAAAAGTCGTTGTCAGTTATTTACTGTAATGTCGCCTAATAGAGTTGAGACAATCAATTGGTTAGAGCAATATCAGGATAATAATCTGAAGAATCAACAAGGAATTAATCAAACATTAAATATTGATCCTAAATTATTATTAGAAATATCAGGTACAAAACCTCTTAACGCGATCAAACTTAATCAAGATGATATAGATAATAGAAAACATTTTTTTAATGATTTAATTGAAGTAATAAACCGAAACACATCATTAACTGAAATAGCCAAAAAGTGGGAAAAACATGATGTTGAAACTTTACTGAATTGGCAAATTCAACTAGTCCAAGACAATATTAAATCAACGATAACTTCTTCTTTAGTTTCAGATAATTCTTCATCGGGTTATCACTCTGTTACTCAACATCTATCAACAGAGGGGCATTGGCTTTTATATCAGAACCTTATCAAACAAAAACAATATATCCATACGTCTGTAAATTCTCTAATGTTTATGGAAAACATGATAATGTTATGGACAAAGACTATTTAGTAAACACTATTTAAATAGCCAAGAATATTAATCACTAATAATTAAAACGATAATAAGATATGAGTATTCAAGAACAAAAAGTAAATAATGCGGCTATAACGGAACAACAACCAGAACGCACTATCCTAAAACTTCCTTTAAACGACGTATCAGCCTTACATTCAAGCTATATGCCTTTTGTTCGTGGTGGCGCAATTTTTGTTCCAAGTAAAATGACTGATAAGTATAAATTCGGTGATGAAATTATCGTCTCAATGCACTTAAAATCTACTGACAAGAAATTAGCGATTCCTGGTAAAGTTATGTGGATAGCTCCGGAAAGTTGTGAACGTGGAACACAAGGTCTCGGCATTCAATTTATAGGTACCACAAAAGCTAAAGTGAAACTGATCATTGAAACGATGTTGGGTAATCGTGCCAATGTGCCTCCATTGGTTCGTTTTTATTAATAGAACCATTTTCCATTGAAAATACATACAAACAGCTTTACCTGTACAAATTCTATTATTGTAAAGTCATTCAACGCTATAATGTCGGTTTTCAACGCTATAAAATCGACTCATTATGCTAACAGATTCACATTGTCATTTAGATAAAGTAGACCTAGAACCCTTCGAAAATGATTTTGATAACATGATTAATGCTGCTACTGAAAATGATGTCAGTCAGTTCTTATGTGTGTGTATTGATACCGAACATTTTCAAGATGTGCTTAAACCTGCACAACAATATTCAAATATTCATTGCTCTGTTGGTGTGCATCCTACGCACAAAGAATCCTACTCCCCGAGTGTTGATGAGCTTATAGAACTGGCAATACATCAAGAAGTTGTTGCAATAGGGGAGACGGGCTTAGACTATTTCCGTTGTGATGATGAAGATATGACTTGGCAACATGATATGTTCCGTAATCATATTCGTGCCGCTATAGCTACTCAAAAACCACTCATTATTCATACCCGCTCAGCCAAAGAAGATACGATACGTATTTTGAGAGAAGAAAATGCTGAAAAGGTGGGGGGTGTCATGCATTGCTTCGCTGAAGATTGGGATACCGCACAGAAGTCGATGGACTTGAATTTCTATATATCCTTTTCAGGTATTGTTTCGTTTAATAGCGCAAAAGAATTGCAAGAAGTTGCAAAACTAGTCCCCGAAGATAGGTTCCTTATAGAAACTGATTCACCATGGTTAGCGCCTGTGCCTAAACGTGGCAGACCAAATCAACCTGCCTACGTTAAATATGTAGCTGAAAAGATGGCAGATTTACGCGAATGTAGTTATCAGCACATTGCTAAAGTATCCACTGATAATTTTAATAAATTGTTTAAAATCAGCTAGTTAAGGTGATTT
>CALISP010000172.1 GCA_938041705.1 uncultured Cocleimonas sp.
CCAGTGATAGTTTCGATTAACGCTTTGAACGCTCTTTCTGTATCAGCTTTTGTAAGTCCAGATTTTTCTGCAGCAGCATCAATTAATTCTGATTTATTCATAATAAGTTTCCTTCCTATTTTTCTAATAAATAGCCATCTAAATACAAATTTAAATAACTAGGCGAGAACAACAATATATTTTTCTGTAGAACACTTTAATGTGTGTTCTTTTTACTAAAACATGGCGCTATAGAGCCATATCCCATACGCTGTGCATTTATACCAGCGCTATTAGTAACTTTCAACTCAAACAATTAAATTAAATTAAATTAAATTACTTGATAATTAAAACAAATGACATTTATGAGTTAATTTGTTGATCGAGTATCAACACGAAAACCCATTAAATCAAAAAGATACCACAATTTTAGTGTGCTCTTATCTCATCATCATTGTCAGAATTACTCTGAGATTGATTTCCCTGATCAGAATCATCATCTACATCATCTTCCTCTGATAATGCTTCGGGCATTGACTCTAAAGCAACCTCAAGGACCTCATCAATCCATTTAACTGGCTTGATAGTTAGCCCTTTTTTCACATTATCAGGTATCTCAGTTAGGTCTTTTTCATTTTCAGCAGGAATAAGCACCGTAGTTATTCCACCACGATGAGCTGCGAGTAACTTTTCTTTTAATCCACCAATAGGAAGAACCTCTCCACGTAATGTAATCTCACCAGTCATAGCGACTTCAGCTTTAACAGGAATACCAGTCATAGAGGATACAATAGCGGTAACCATACCTACACCCGCACTTGGACCATCTTTTGGTGTTGCTCCTTCAGGAACGTGAATATGGACACTTTTCTTTTTCAAAAACTTTTGAGAAATCCCCAAAGAACGAGCTCTACTTTTGACAACAGTTTCGGCTGCTTGAATAGACTCTTGCATTACTTTTCCAAGGCTACCTGTACTCTTTACCTGACCATTACCAGACACAACTACACTCTCAATGGTTAGCAACTCACCACCCACAGAAGTCCAAGCCAATCCAGTGACCTGACCCACCTGATTTTCTTTATCCGCTCTACCATAATCAAATTTCTGAACCCCTAGGTATTTGGAAATATTCCGGCCACTTACTGCAGTTTTTGTTTTCTTTCCTAGCAAATGCTCACGAATAACTTTTCGACAAATCTTAGAGATTCCTCTTTCCAAACTACGAACACCTGCTTCACGGGTGTAATGACGAACTATAGACAAAAGAGCAGAATCACTAATTGTAACTTCACCCTTCTTAACACCATTATCTTTTAATTGCTTTGGTACTAGGTAGTTCTTTGCGATATTCAGTTTTTCATCTTCTGTATAGCCAGGAATACGAATTACTTCCATTCTATCCAGAAGTGGACCTGGAATATTCATGCTGTTTGACGTTGCAACAAACATTACATCTGACAAGTCAAAATCTACTTCCAAATAATGATCCGCAAATGCATTGTTTTGCTCTGGATCTAAAACCTCAAGCATAGCCGATGCAGGATCTCCTCGAAAATCAGTTGCCATCTTATCGATTTCATCTAATAAAAACAGAGGGTTGCGTGTTTTTATTTTAGAAATATTCTGAACTATTTTACCTGGTAATGCACCGATATAAGTACGACGATGACCACGAATTTCCGCCTCATCTCTTACCCCACCTAAAGCCATGCGAGTATACTTTCGCCCGGTAGCTCTTGCTAATGATTTACCCAGAGACGTTTTACCAACACCTGGTGGACCTACTAAACACATTATTGGACCTTTAAGCTTTTTTACTCTTTGCTGAACCGCTAAGTATTCAACAATTCGTTCTTTAACTTCGTCTAAACCATAATGATCTTCATCTAGAACTTTTTGTGCCTTAGCAAGATCATTAGAAATTTTTGATTTTTTACTCCATGGGAGTCCTACCATCCAATCAACATAGTTTCTGACCACCGTAGCTTCAGCGGACATTGGAGACATCATTTTAAGCTTCTTAATTTCTTCTTCAGCTTTCTCTTTAGCTTCTTTTGGTAATTTAGCTTTATCAAGTTTTTCAACCAACTCTTCTATTTCATTAGATGGACCAGTTTCATCCAAGTCACCCAACTCTTTTTGAATAGCTTTCATCTGCTCATTTAGATAATACTCACGCTGGCTTCGATCCATCTGTTGCTTCACTCGACCACGTATGCGTTTCTCTACTTGAAGCAGGTCAATTTCACCTTCTACCAGACTTACCAAATGCTCTAGTCGATCTTTTACAGAAATTATTTCTAAAATTTTCTGCTTATCTGTTACCTTGAGACCAAGATGCGCCGCAATTGCATCCGACAAACGATCAGGCTCATCGATACCAGATAAAGAAGATAAAATCTCAGGTGGAACCTTCTTATTAAGATTTACGTATTTTTCAAATAGATTTAACAGTGCACGACCAAGCAATTCAGTTTTACGTTGATCATAATCAGTGTCTACAGGAATAACATCGATATCCGCTGTAAAGTAATCACCATCTGGATCCATTGATTTTATATTAACCCTCTCAACACCCTCAACTAATACTTTTAAAGTACCGTCAGGTAGCTTTAATAATTGCAATATAGTAGCTAGTGTCCCAACCTCAAAAACATCATCAGGACCAGGCTCATCAACCTCAGCACTTTTTTGTGCTACCAATAGGATCTGCTTATTATTTTCCATCGCTTCATCTAAAGAACGAATGGATTTCTCACGACCTACAAATAGTGGTATTACCATATGAGGATAGACCACTACATCGCGTAGCGTTAAAACTGGAATATTGTTAATCACATTATCTTTTGAATTGTTTTCTTTATCGGTCGCCATTTTAAGCCTCTTTGATATTCTTCTGTATTAAGTTCAGAAGTATTTATAGATTGGGACACTTTGATGAATTTCAATATGATTTCTATTGAATGCATAAAATAAAACCCCGTCAGCTTTCACTGCGAGGTCTCATCGTAATCATCTAAATTCTATATTAAAGTTATAAAGGATTATTCTTTAACTTATTTAGATGAAGATGCTTTTTTCTTAACTTCTTTACTTTCGTAAATAAGATAAGGTTGCGATTCCCCATTCACAACAGATTCATCAACCACTACTTTACTAACATCTTTTTCTGATGGTAATTGATACATGGTATTCAATAATATCTTTTCCATAATTGATCGCAAACCACGAGCACCTGTTTTTCTCTCCATAGCTTTAACTGCGATTGCATGTAATGCATCATCACGAAAATCTATCTCCGCTCCTTCCATCTCGAACAGCTTTGAGTATTGTTTTGTTAGTGCATTTTTAGGTTCAGTTAAAATACGAACCAATGCATCCTCATTCAATTCTTCTAGAGTTGCAATTACAGGCAATCGACCAACAAACTCAGGAATTAACCCGTAACGAACTAAATCTTCAGCTTCAATCTCTTTGATAACATCTCCAAAAAGGCGATTATCATCAGGCGCTTTAACTTCAGCAGCAAAGCCTATACCACCTTTCGAAGTTCGGTCCAACACAACCTTATCTAAGCCCGAGAAAGCACCACCACAGATAAACAAAATATTTTTTGTATCCACTTGCAAGAATTCCTGCTGTGGATGTTTACGCCCGCCTTGAGGAGGCACAGAAGCAACCGTTCCCTCAATCAGTTTTAGCAGAGCTTGTTGCACACCTTCACCAGACACATCACGTGTAATTGATGGATTATCTGATTTACGAGATATTTTATCTATTTCATCAATATAGACAATTCCAGTCTCAGCTTTTGCTACGTCGTAATCACACTTTTGTAATAACTTTTGAATGATATTTTCAACATCTTCACCAACATAACCAGCCTCAGTAAGAGTAGTTGCATCAGCCATGGTAAATGGAACATTAAGCATTCTAGCCAATGTTTCAGCCAATAATGTTTTACCACTACCTGTAGGACCTATGAGAAGAATATTACTTTTTGATAACTCAACTTCGTCTTTGTCAGAGTTACTCTCTAAACGCTTATAATGGTTATAAACCGCAACAGATAAAACTCTTTTAGCAGCCGTTTGGTCTATAACATAGTCATTCAAGAAATCGTTTATTTCTTTAGGAATTGGAAGGCTTCTGCTTTCACTTTCATCTTTCTCCTGAAGCTCTTCAGTAATAATATCATTACAAAGATCCACACATTCATCACAGATAAATACCGAAGGTCCTGCGATTAACTTTCTAACTTCATGCTGACTTTTTCCACAAAATGAACAATAGAGTAATTTTCCATCACCTTTGCCATCTTGCCCATCTTTCTTGTCTTTGCTCATGAACAAAAAACCTCAAATTTCTTTTTTTACTTACATGTTTAACTTAGTACACTAAAGTTAATCCTAAACTACCAAAAAGTACAGTAGCAATAGATAAAGTCCGCCAATTAACTAGAGATAAGCTAGATATTCTAACAATTTTTTAACAAACAATAAAAAAGCCTGAAAAATCAGGCTTTTTTATACAACAACAAACAACTGATTATTTTTTACGAACTTCTAGCACTTCATCTATAAGACCATAAGCTTTAGCCGCTTTTGAATCCATAAAGTTATCACGGTCAGTATCTTTTTCAATCGTTTTTAATGTTTGACCAGTATGATGAGCCAGCACAGAATTCAAATCATTTTTGATTTTCATAATCTCTTGTGCATGGATCTGAATATCAGATGCCTGACCTTGGAAACCACCCAAAGGTTGATGAATCATCACTCGAGAATGCGGCAAAGCAAAACGCTTACCTTTTGTTCCGCCGGCTAGCAATACTGCACCCATACTAGCTGCTTGACCAACACACAAAGTACTTACATCAGGTTTAATAAACTGCATAGTATCGTACATAGCCATACCAGAAGTAACAACACCACCTGGTGAATTGATGTACATATGTATATCTTTCTCAGAGTTATCTGCTTCCAAAAACAATAACTGAGCCATAACAGAAGTCGCCATGTAATCATCAACTTGACCAATCACAAAAATAACGCGTTCTTTCAACATTCTCGAAAGAATATCGTTACGTGTTTCTTGACCTCTAACTGTTTCAGAAACACCAGGCCAAGGAATACTGCTAGTTATTTCTGGTGCAGTATGCTGTGATCGAAAATCTGTCATAGTATTACCTATAAATCATTATTAATGTTTTTATTGAGAACTATATAAAAATAGTAATTCCATCTAGTAATTACTATTTCAATATTCTCTTGGAAGTTAAGCCTGTTTATTCATTAACTCAGTAAACTTAACAGCTTCTGATTTTACTTTAGCCTTTTCTAGCACCCAATCTACGATCATTTCTTCCATCACTGCAGCTTCAATAGTCTGCATTGCTTGTTGATCGCTTCTATAATATTCAATTAATGCCTGCGGATCCTCGTAGCTTTCAGCCAATGAATTCAGCATTGCATCAACTTTTGCTTGATCTTTTTCTAGTTTATTTTTAGTGATTATCTCACCAACAATCAAACCAAGTTTTACACGTCGAGAAGCTTGATCTTTAAACATATCATCTGGCAAAGAAGACATATCAGCACCTTGTGAGTTCTGCTGCATTTCACTTCTTACTTGCTTAACCTCCTCTTCAACTAATGAAGAAGGTAGATCAATCTCATGAAGTTCATGTAAGCCTTCCATAACAGATTGCTTAACACTACTCTTTACACGCTGATCAGCTTCACGCTGCATATTTGCCTTTATTTCAGCTTTGAAGCTTTTTTCTGTTCCGTCTTCAACACCAAATTTCTTTATAAACTCTTCATTAAGCTCAGGCAATTCAGGCTCACTTACCGTTTTTACATTCAAAGTAAACTGAGCAGTTTTTCCTTTTAGGGTATCTTCAGGATAATCTTCAGGGAAAGTAACATCAGTTTCTTTTTCTGCTCCAGACTTCATACCTTTAAGTGCATCTTCAAAGTCACCCAACATACGGCCTGCACCTAGCTCAACAGAAAAATCTTGAGCAGCTCCACCTTCGAATTCTTCGCCATCTACCTTGCCATTAAAATCTATAACTAACAAATCACCTTTTTTTGCAGCACGCTTAACTTCTTTCCACTCTTGTTGTTGCTTGCGAAGTGTTTCAATCATTTCGTTAACATCAGCGGCAGCTAACTTTACTGCAGGCTCTTTAACTTCCATCTTTGATATATCAGCAATTTCAAATACAGGATAGATATCAAAAGTGGCATTATATTCTAAATCTTTACCAGGCTCTAAAACGGTAGCTTCAATTTTAGGCATACCTGCTACTTTCAATTTCTCTTGCTCAGCAGCTTCATAGAACGTTGATTGAAATAACTCACCAACTACTTCTTGATAGACCGAATCACCATACTGCTGACTAACAACACTCATCGGAACTTTACCAGGACGAAAACCGTCTATTTTAACGCGACCACGCATTGATTTTAGACGCGTCTCAACTTCACCATCAACTTGGCCAGCTGGTATTACAATTGATAATTTACGTTCGATATTTCCTGTTGACTCAACTGAAACTTGCATGCAATAAACCTCGTCTTAAGTCTCAGCTTTTTAGATTAAAGCGTGGCTCAAGATTTTACTCGTAGTTAAATGAAATTATTCAATGGGAATACACTTTAAATACTTAAAATGTATTCCCATGAAAAATAATGGTGCGAAAGGAGAGACTCGAACTCTCACATCCTAAGATACTGGTACCTAAAACCAGCGCGTCTACCAATTCCGCCACTCTCGCAATAAAGGAAGCGATTATACAACGCATTTTTGCGCATGTATAACCTGAATAAAGAAAAAAGACATCATTCCGATGAATGAATATTTTTATCTCTAATTTAAAAATATGGGGTGGATAATGGGACTCGAACCCACGACGACCGGCATCACAAGCCGGGGCTCTACCAACTGAGCTATACCCACCATAACAATTAGGCAACACTCTTAATGGCGCGCCTGGCAGGACTCGAACCTGCAACCTACGGCTTAGAAGGCT
>CALISP010000173.1 GCA_938041705.1 uncultured Cocleimonas sp.
CTGCAAGAGACAGATTGACTTCAGGCTTGTACATGGAACTTGAAGAATTAAACCCATTAGCTAAAACAAATCAGGTTTTCCTTGATAGTCTTGAATTAAAGCCTTTACAAAAAATCATTAAAGCAGCGATTAAATCTGGCACGCTTCCAAACACCTCTGGCCAAGCACTATTAGATATCGCACTTGAGAAAGGTGTCATTGATAAAGACCAAGCTAAAAAGCTGAGTCGACATCATTTGGATGTTATGGAAATTGTAAATGTAGATGATTTTGATGAGTCTGAATTGATTCGAGTTGCATACAAAAAAACAAGAGCCAAGAAAGCCACGCTTAAGAGCGTTAGTTAAATACAGATAAACCTAAGCTAGAAAAAACAATACCGCCAATTTACTATTACTGGTGGTATTGTTTATTTCGACTAATGAAAATAACAAACTTCTGAGACGTATAAATGACAAGCCCTTTCAAATTTCACGATAAAACAATATTTGTTGCTGGTGGTACTAGTGGTATTAACCTCGGCATCGCTAAGAATTTTGCCGCTAATGGTGGCAATGTTGTTGTCATGAGTCGCTCTCAAGATAAGGTCGATGCTGCTGTTGAAACACTCAGTAGTTATGGTTTTAAAAGCATGGGCTTTTCAGCAGATGTTCGCGATTATGATGCAGTTGAAAATGCTTTTAGTGAGACCGTTAAAGCCTTTGGTGAAATAGATGTCCTAGTTTCAGGTGCTGCTGGTAACTTTCCAGCTCGTGCTACCGACATGTCTCCTAATGCGTTTAAATCGGTAATTGATATTGATTTACTTGGAAGCTATCACGTTTTACGTGCTTCTTACCCTCACCTAAAGAAACCTGGCGCATCAGTTATTAATATCTCTGCTCCACAAGCCTTTGTACCCATGCAATTACAATCACATGTTTGCGCAGCTAAAGCAGGCGTCGATATGCTTACACGTACTCTCGCAATGGAATGGGGAGCAGAAAAAATTCGCGTTAATTCCATCGTACCTGGCCCTATTAAAGACACTGAAGGCATGGCAAGGCTTGCACCAACGCCTGCAATTATAGAGGCAGTGAAGCAATCAGTACCTTTACAAGAATTAGGTAGCGCGGATGACATCGCAAATGCTGCGATGTTTTTATCTTCACCAGTGGCAAGTTATATCAGTGGCGCAATACTTCCTGTTGATGGCGGTTGGTCACTAAGTGGGGCGGGCGTGATGATGGATGATTTGGTTAAACTTATGCCTAAGTAGGTAAATCAACCATAAGATAGAGGTATATTTTTATACCTTAAACAAGTCCATTAACAATTTATTCAAGGCCAGCTAGAGTTTACTCCGTTTATTAGCTGGTTTTTTTATTCTTGTTTTATGGTCATGGCTAAACGATAAAGCTCATTCTTCTTTCGTCCTGTGATTCTTGCTGCAAGACTTGCTGCTTGTTTTACCGGAAGTTCGTCTAAAAGAATACTCAATAGATCTCTGCTAGAGCTTTCAATTATATCGTCATCGCTCTGTTCTTC
This sequence comes from uncultured Cocleimonas sp., assembly GCA_938041705.1. Classification (GTDB taxonomy): domain Bacteria; phylum Pseudomonadota; class Gammaproteobacteria; order Thiotrichales; family Thiotrichaceae; genus Cocleimonas. The sequence goes on from CALISP010000173.1 coordinate 1,528, forward strand.
GTGACCTTCCAGCATAAGCACAAACTCACCCTTTTGATGCATTGGGTCAGCATTTATCCAATCATTTAATTGCTCAATATTACCTCGAAAAACCTGCTCATAAAGTTTAGTCAACTCTCGAGCCAAAACCACTTTACGCTCTGAACCATAAATATCCAACATAGCTTGGATAGTGACTGCGACGCGATGACTCGATTCGTAATACACTTGTGTTCGAGGCTCCAAAGCATTTGCCTGCAACACTTTGTTTCTACCTACAGATTTTGCAGGTAAAAACCCTTCAAAGGTAAAACGATTTGTCGGTAATCCTGCAATAGAAAGTGCAGTAATAATTGCACTCGCACCAGGTATCGGTTCTATCCTGTAGGCCACATTAGTATCTGTACCATCTCCACCTAATTGATTAACCAAATGATATCCAGGATCACTGATTAAGGGTGTACCTGCATCACTCACTAAAGCAATGTTTTCACCTGAATCTAACCAGCCTTTGATTTGCTCAATACGATTAGTTTCATTGTGATCATGAAACGCTTGTAAATCGCCCTGTATACCAAAATGGGTTAATAGTTTTCGAGTGTTTCGAGTATCTTCGGCGCAGATTTTATCAACTTTTTTTAGTGTTTCAATTGCTCGGTGCGTTATATCACCCAAATTACCTATAGGCGTAGCAACAATATATAAAGTGCCCCTTTTATCATTTTGCTTATCAGTTGTTATTACACTTGACGTTGTGGCTGTATTTTTTGTAGTCATTAATGGTATATTCTTGATTGAATTGATTATTTTTTGCGCACGTAGCGGTAAAACTTTATTTACATAAGAATGGATGCAACATGGAAACAAGCTTGATCTCAGTTAATACTTCTTTTAAAACAACTGTCACGGTGACACTCTTTACTTTTTTGCTAAGTGGTTGTTCAACTGTTTCTAATATTGTACCGCAATTACCTTCAACCGGGCCTGCTTATTCTGCACCTGCTGTAGGCCAAGACATTGCTCAAGCCAATGCGTTTTTAACCGCAGGAAAGAGACGTGAAGCGGCTGCAGCTTATTTTGCAGCATCACAAAATTATCTCTCTCCCGAACGTGAAAGATTAATATTACAGGCTGCTGAACTAGCTTCTCTTTTTAACGACCCAATGCTTACACAACGATACCTTGCTCCGCTCAATTTCAACCAATTAAGCCCAGAGAATCAATCTCGTTTTCGCTTAACTCAAGCACAGTTAGCATTAAATGATAGAAATTTCAGAGAAACATTGAGAATCCTTCCCCAACGTGTGAATGACGTTCCTGAAGAACTAGGGCAAAAAATACTCAAAACACGTATGAGTGCCGCGCAAGGAAGTGGCGATAAATTAGCATTGGTTCAGGAGTTGGTTCTCCAAGAGACAACCTTAAAAGAATCATATCAGGTGTCACTCAATCATGACCGAATTTGGAACCATGCTCAGCAGATTCCAGCATTTCAATTAGAAGAAGCAAAAAATAGTATCAGTCATCCAATAGTTAAAAATTGGTTGAGCCTAGCGCAGTTGTCACGTATTTCTAAGAATGGACCAGTCAGCAAAAAACAAACCTTACGAAGTGACTTAGGACGCTGGATACAAACAAACAGTAGTCATCCAGGAATGACTAAAGCCTTAGGTTTATTGAATGCAGCACCTACAACAACTGTAACCCCATATACCGCAGACATAAAAAAGCCAATTATTATAACGTCTAATGTAGAACGTCCAGTCGTTAATAAACCTATCGTAAAGAAACCTGTTGCCAAAGCTCCAGTTGTGAAGACTCCTGTTACAAAGAACTCCACTGTTAAAGTGAATCCACCTGCAGTCAAAACCCCTGTCAAAAAGGACCCAAACATTAGATCACTCTACGAAAACATAAAAAAGCAGATTCAGTAAAGACTAAAATCATAGTAAATCATGTCCGATCAACAGCTATCATTATTTGAAAAACTAAAGTCCTTTCAAGTAAGGAAAATAAATAAACACCCTAAAAAGACTAAAAAGAGAAGTCGAGGCGATGCGGCTGAAAACTTAGCTTATTCCTTTTTGCTAAAACAAGGTTTAAGCCTAGTCGACAAAAACTTCAATACCAGAGCGGGAGAAGTCGATTTAATTATGTGTGATGAAAATGAAGCTGAAACGCTTATTTTTATTGAAGTCAGGTACCGTAAGAACCAAGATTTTGGTGGTGCAGCTGCAAGTGTTACCCCTAAAAAACAACAGCGAATTATTAAAGCCGCACTCGCTTATCAGCAACAACATGCACCCCAATCGTCTATGCGTTTTGACGTAGTTGCTATTGAAGGAGATAATGTAGGTAACAAGATAAAGAATGATATTGAAATAGATTGGATAAAGAGTGCATTTGATGGTTTTTAATTGTGTGATTAACGTTTAAATGACACCCCCCTACTTTTAACTAGTATTAATATGGCTATGCCTTCTCTGAGGGTAAGAGTGTTTTAATTTTAATTAAGAAAAATTTCTACTTAAGAGCTTTCTTGAAATTATTAAGCAAGAAGAAATAATTAACTTATGAACAATTCACGAATCGGCTTCTTTAGAGAGGCAGCACCCTACATAGACAAACATCGAGGTAAAGTGTTTGTCATAGCATTTGCTGGTGAAGTAATTGAATGTCCAGAGTTCTCGCAACTTATTCAAGATATAGCTATTTTATCTGCTCTAGGAACTCAAGTTGTTGTAGTGCATGGCGCACGCACTCAGATAGATACTACCTTAGAGAAACTGAACCACAAAATACACGTTGTTGATGATATGCGCATCACAGATGAAGTAACTCTACAGGTTGCAAAAGAGACTATTGGAGCTTTAAGAGTAGAGATCGAAAACCAGCTTAGTCACGCGTTAAGCACACCTCCTGTGATTAATGAAAGTCTAGGTGTTCTATCTGGCAATTTCATTACTGCAAAACCCTTAGGAATTCATAACGGCACTGATTATCAGCACACGGGCACGGTGCGAAAAATTAATGCTCAATTGATTAAACAGCTTACAGATGCAGGTAGTATTGTGCTGCTTTCATCTTTAGGTTTCTCTCCTTCAGGTGAAGCATTTAATTTACGCTATGAAGATGTTGCCAGTTTTGCGGCCAAATCATTGCAAGCTGATAAACTTATTTTCGTCCATGCTGAAGCTGCTACTCCGACATTGGATATAGATTTACAGGATTTAGATACTTTTATAAGCCAAAACCCAAAGCAATCGAAACTATTAAACCATATAAAAACAGCAATGCATGTTGGTGTTGAACGAGTTCATTTAATCAGTACTGAGACCGAAGATGGTTTGTTACTAGAGCTATATACTCGTGATGGGATTGGCACGATGTTCAATGCCAGCCAATATGAAAACATTCGCCCTGCAAAAACTGATGATGTTAGTGGCATTATTGATTTGATTGAACCATTAGAAGCAAAAGGCATTCTAATCAAACGTTCACGAGAGCAACTAGAACTTGAGATAGAAAACTTCATCGTAATAGAACGAGATGAAAAAATAATTGGCTGTGCGGCCTTATATACTAACTCAGACAATACAACTGGAGAACTCGCCTGCCTTGCTGTGCATGATGATTATAAAGGCGGAGAAAGAGGAGATAGACTACTAAGACACATCAGTCAAAAAGGCTTAAAACAAAAACTAAGACAAATTTTAGTGTTAACGACTCAATCAAC
>CALISP010000174.1 GCA_938041705.1 uncultured Cocleimonas sp.
AGAGTCGAAGCCGAAAGAGTCGAAGCCGAAAGAGTCGAAGCCGAAAGAGTCGAAGCCGAAAGAGTCGAAGCCGAAAGAGTCGAAGCCGAAAGAGCAGAAGCCGAAAGAGCAGAAGCCGAAAGAGCAGAAGCCGAAAGAGCAGAAGCTGAAAGAGCAGAAGCTGAAAGAGCCGAACTCGAAGCCGAGAGAGTAGAAGTAGCAAAACTCAAACTAGAACAACTAACAAAAGATAAAATGGAGCTAGCTAAAAGACAAGAAGAACAAATCCAACTTGATAAAATTAGGCAAGAAATTGAGAAAGTAGAGAGTCAAGATTATGAAAAAGAAACAATCGAGGAAATCGCTGAATTAATTAATCAAGAAGACTCGGTTGAAACTGCAGAATATCAAACGGATTCGACTTTAGTTGAAGATATAGTGCTAGATGTTCAGGATGAAGAGCTAAATGAAAAAATTGAAGTCTTAGCAAGTATCAAAGCTATTGGTGACAGTCTTGATTCTCCCCTCGATCCTGTTGAAGAACATATTAATGAGGATACGCAAAATATAAATTATTTTGGTAATAACGAAGATATTTCGGATGCTGAAAGTTTAGAGAGTATTTGCTATAAACCTGAAGATTACATGATCTCTGTTTTACTAGAAAATAGTGAAGAGGCAAAAACAACAGCTGAAGTAATACGTTTGGAGTTTGACAAAATTGTAATGATTATCGATTACACTCTAAATACGATTTATTGCAGTGTTGATCCTAACGATGTTGATTATCAAAAATTATGCAGTAATTTCATTACCGAATATAAAATTGAAAAAAGAATTTTAAGTTATAGTGAAGCTAAAACACAAAGAATACAATGGAGAAAGAATCAAGAGTTGTCTCATCCCATAGGAACTTTCGTAGCTACTAGTAGTTTGTTAACAGCTAAAGGACGTTTGCCAGAGGGAGTTGATTTAACTAAAAAGATATCTCTTAAGGGTGGCTTTGATTCCTGCGTTTTTGAGCTAATTCCTTATAGTGAAGAGATTATTCATAAAATCAACGAGCATTCTGTTCCTCTTTTAGAGCTAGCAACACTTACCGATATCCCTCAAAAGTACATATTTTCATTTTACAATATTGCATCAAATCTAAACTTACTGGATACAGTGATTGAGTTAGTACCGCAGGAAAAAGAAGAAAAAAAGAGCTTATTCAAAAAGCTATTTAAAAAATAAGCATTAAACTTGAAAAGTTAGATATGCAAGTATCATAAACCAAGCAAAAGTAGGTGGGTGTCCTCTAAATCTGTTTTTGATCTCATTTTTGATCCCAATAGGGGTTATTTCCAAAGCGCTCCACTAAAAAGTCTATTAGTAATCTAGTTCGTCTAGAAAGCTGGCGGGATTGTGGGAATACAGCATAAGCATTTAAGGCTGGCATGTTGTAATCTTCTAAAATTGGAACTAGCTCACCTAAAGATAAGGCTTCCCAAGAGATAAAGGTCGGAGTGATTAGAATTCCGTGATTGGCGACTGCCATTTCTGATAAAAAGTCACCATTGTTTGCGACAATTCTCGCGTTAGTTGTAAAACTTTGCTTACGATTATCTTTATCAAAAAACGTCCAGGTATTACTGCCATAAAGAGAATAACGTAAACATTGATGGTTTTTAAGATCATCTGGATGCTTTGGTGTTCCGTGCTCTGATAAATATTTAGGACTGGCGCAAATCGCAAAGCGAATAGGGCAAATTAATTTAGCTTTTAAACTAGAGTCATCCAGTTCTCCAATGCGAAAAGCTAAGTCAAAGCCACCACCTATGAGATCGATTTGATTGTCATTAAAATCAATATCGAGAGTAAGTTGAGGGTGTTCTTTGATGAAACTATCTAAAGCTGGAGCTAGATGTATTAACCCAAATGAAAGTGGAGCTGAAACTCTGAGTGTGCCGTGCAGAGTGCATTCAGGATCTGAGATAACATTGTTAAGTTCTGTAATTTCATTGAGAATTTGTAAAGAACGATTGTAATACTGCTCGCCTGACTCTGTCAGCTTTTGAGTTCGAGTAGTACGATTAATTAAGGTGATGCCCAAGCGGGCTTCTAATTCAGATAATCTTCTGCTTACTGCTGATTTAGCAATTCCCATTTGCTCAGCGGCGTTGCCAATTCCTCCTGCTTCTACCACTCTGATAAATGCTTGAATATCTTCTAGTTGGCCCATAATAGTTCCTATACCAAGGATATTGTTCTTAAAATTAGAATAATGTTTTGCAATTATCGTTGTTTATTCTTTTTTTTCAATAGTTATAATCATTAAATGATCAAGAAATAATTCTTTATGATGTTAAATACATGGCTTTATAAGCAGGGACCAGACAATGGAAGCGCTAAGCAACTCAAATTCAGTTAAAGAATTAATTAGCACAACTAAAGGTATGAAAACTACAGATGGAGATGGTGTATCTATGGTTCGTTTGATTGGTTCGGCTGAGTTGAATATGTTGGATCCATTTTTACTATTAGATGCCTTTTCATCGGATGAGCCTAATGATTACATTGGTGGATTTCCAAGTCATCCGCACCGAGGTTTTGAGACAGTCACTTATTTACTAGATGGCAAAATGCGCCATAAAGATAATGCTGGCAATGAAGGCTTGATAGAAGCAGGTGGAGTGCAATGGATGACTGCAGGCAAAGGGATAGTACATTCAGAAATGCCGGAGCAAGAAAACGGTTTATTGTCTGGTTTCCAGTTATGGGTCAATCTACCTGCAGAGAATAAGATGGTTGAACCCCAATATCAGGAGTTTTCTGCAGCTGAAGTTCCCGTTGAACATTGGGAAAACGGCACTGAAATTCGCGTGATTACTGGTAAAACTCAACAAGGAACAAAAGGCCCAGTAAATAATACCTATGTTAGCCCTCTCTTTATGGATGTGGCGTTAAAGGCAGGTAAAGCGTTTCAACAAGAAATTGATGTAGAAGACAATACTCTGATTTATGTCATCGATGGCGAAGTAAGTATTGGCAACGAGAAGCAGACTTTATCAGCAAAAAATATTGGTATTTTGGAACAAGGCGACGAAATTAAGGTCACATCTAAAACGGATCAAGCAAGGTTTTTAGTAATTTCAGCTAAACCTCTAAATGAGCCAGTTGCACGAGGTGGTCCATTTGTGATGAATACTGAAGATCAAGTGAGACAAGCTTTTTCTGATTACAGAAGTAATAGGTTTTAGCATGCAAATTGAAAAGGCACCAGTGACAAATAATTTAAGAAATAGCCAACAACAATACGGTTGGGTGTCCATTGTTTTACATTGGTCTCTAGCGATTGCTTTAATCGCGATGTATTTTGCTGGTGACTATATGGTTGATTTAGATTATTACGATACTTGGTACCATCGATTACCTCAAATTCATAAAGAAGTTGGCGTGGTCATTGGTGCTTTAATGATATTCCGGTTACTTTGGAATGCATTACAAACTTCTCCAGAAAATGTGGGAGATGATGGTCCTAAAATACAATTCATAGCTAAAGCTGCACATTATTTTTTATATGGTTTGGTCTTTATGTTAGTCATTAGTGGTTATTTAATTTCCACAGCAAAAGGTCAAGGTATTGATGTTTTTGGATTATTCGAATTACCTGCTTTTTTGCCCGACAATAAAGATAGAGGCGAGCTAGCCGGTGATTTACATGAATGGATAGGCTTGGGTTTTATAGCATTAGTTGCCTTACATGCACTTGCAGCTTTGCTACATCATTTCTTTTATAAGGACCGTACTTTAAAAAGAATGCTTACAGTTAAAAAGCTAAATTAGATAAAACCGGATAAAAGGAAATGTTATTGAATCGTTAATAACGCATCTTTTTATCTTTCATAAACGTTGTAACTAGTGTTGTATCTTATTTAGAGGCATAGGTTACATAACTTCCAATTGAACGACTACACAGAACGCTAACTAACCACGGAGAGAGAAAATGATATTAAATAAAAGTAAATTACTTAAAATATTTGCAACAACAGTATTGTCCGCCGGACTTCTAGGCACAACTTTGAGCGCACAAGCTGCGGATTATGCGTTTGATAAAAAAGGCGCACATCAATTTATTCAGTTTAGAGTACAGCATTTAGGTTATAGCTGGTTATATGGTCGTTTTAACGATTTTGATGGAACCTTTAGCTATGATGAAGCTGATCCTAGCAGTGCAAAAGTGTCTGTTACTATTGATACCTCAAGCGTTGATTCAAACCACGCAGAGCGTGATAAGCATTTGCGTAGTGATGATTTCTTAAGTGTTGATAAATTCCCAGAAGCTAAATTTGAAAGTACTGCTTTTGATGGCAAAATGCTATCGGGTAATTTGACTCTATTAGGCGTGACAAAGCCGGTACAGATTGCCGTCGAAATGATTGGTGAAGGCAAAGATCCTTGGGGTGGTTATAGAGCAGGTTTTGAAGGTAGAACTACTTTTGCAATGGCTGACTTTGGTATTAAGAAGAGCCTTGGCCCAAAATCAGCTAATGTTGAAATGATTTTATCTGTAGAAGGTATTAAGAAATAATAAAATAAGTCATTAAGTAATAATTTAACAACTTTAAAATAACTATTAGCTTTTTCACTAAGCTAAAATATATAAAGCCATTTGAGTAGAGTTTTACTATTCAGGTGGCTTTTTATTTTGAATATGAAAAAATCAAATAACAAACTCTCTCAATAGGGGTTTAGACGAGCAACCTCCATTCAGTTGCAACAGTGGTATTTATTCCTTGCTGATTTAGTTTATCTGCACTCATGGATAGGCTCTCTATTCCATTTAAGGCCTGACCCTTTATATTCATAACAAATTGATTCTCATCATCCGTTTTATAGGTATCAGATTCTAAGCCATGAATATCAAGCCCTGAATTTATCAATTCCGATATAATGTAAGCTTTAATGCCTGCTTCATGATTACCTCTGATGCGCATAAACGCATCTGATTTGATGAACTTAAATTTATCTCTTGTACATAAATCAATAATTAAGGTCATGTCATATTCTTTAACGGTCTTTTCTAAGCACTTAAGAATTGATTCTTTGCTTTGAGTTGCTTCGATTATGCAAACTACAACAATACTATGGCCTAATCGAAGTGATGATATGGTTTCAATTTCATAATTATTCATTGATAAGGATTGCGATACTTTAGATAAAATATCAGGTGTTTTAGCACCTATTGCGACCACTCGGTATCGTTTTATTTCCATAGCTTTACTACCTAAATTTCTAGTATTATATTTATTATAAATTTACTTCAAGTATCTCATCAATATAGTGTATAGCACTTATACGTTAAATGTATAAATATATTGCATGAAATATATTATCATTTTGAAGCTGAATTTTTCCTTAACAGGTTATTTCAACTTTATAGGGGTACTCTTTTTTTTTATAATGTGATGTTTACTAGAACATGGAAAAAGAAACTTTTAAATGAAGATGGTATTTACCTCTGAAGATGTCGTTTATCTTCATCACTTGAAAAATATTCTACAAGCCAAAGAAATCGAATGCGTTATTAAGAATGATAGGCTCGCTTCTATTTCTGGTGAAATTCCTCTGGGAGTCTGTTGGCCGGAGTTATGGGTTGTAGATGTAATGCATGAAGCGTGGGCGAAAGAACTTATCGCTGAATCTAAAGAGTCGAGCAATGATGATGACAATTGGATTTGTAAAGATTGTGGAGAAGAACATTCGTCCCGCTTTACAGACTGTTGGAACTGTCAGAATATAAAAGCATTTTGATTTATATAGCATTTGCTCTAAAGGCTCTATTAACAAGTTATAAAAACCATGAATTCTTGTTTTAAAAAGACATCCCCTTACTTTATGACTAACTTTAATGATTAATCAAACTAAACAAGAATTTCATATTTCAATTGATGTTGACGGCAAAACTGCCTTAGATTGGTTAGAGCAATCGTCTGGTTTGTCGAGACAAAAATTAAAACAATATATGCAACAAGGCTGTGTTTGGTTAGAGCGTGTTAATGGCGTTACTCATGAAAATGATTCGTTAGATAAGTCTGAAAAAACCCTTATAAATAATCCTGTAAATAAAAACCAGCATGCATATGTACAGCGTCTGCGTCGTGCAAAAAAAACACTAATCAAAGATCAAGTTCTTCATTTTTACTATGACGAGTCAGTTTTATCAAAAGATATAAAGCCCGCTATTTTGATTGAAGATTTTGGTGGGTATAGCATTTGGAATAAACCCTCAGGAATGTTATCCCAAGGTTCTAAGTGGAGCGATCATTGCACTATTTACCGTTGGGCGGAAAAAAAACTCTCACCTGAGAGACCAGCGTTTGTTGTGCATAGGTTAGATAGAGCTGCGAATGGCCTTATAATCGTGGCGCATAAAAAAAGTGTGGCAAGTCAGTTCGCTAGAATGTTTGAACTGAGGCAAATAGATAAGCATTATCTTGTTGAAGTGATAGGTGATTTTTCATCTATGGTCGCTAATACTGATGACATACTGACAATAAATGATGTTATAGATAATAAAACAGCAAAAAGCTATGTCAGGATGTTAGCTTGTAATAAGGTTAAAAATACTTCAACGTTAGAAATTCAAATTGAAACTGGGCGTAAGCACCAAATTCGTAAGCATTTGTCTAATTTAGGTTTTCCTGTTTTGGGCGATCGGCTCTATGGAGGTTTTAATGAAGAACTCTATGAATTGGTTGATCTGCAGCTTCAGGCGAAATCGCTGAAATTCATTTGTCCTTTGACGGACGAAGACAGAATTTTTACGCTGGATTCTTAAGGATTTTAGGAGCTTCGCTCTTTGGTAAGGTCTCTTGTAAAACCCTTTCAATAAGATCTTTAACAGCGCTTTGAGATGTTTCTTTAGGGTTAGAGTTAGTATCAGCTTCGTTTTGAGTAATGTTATCAAAGGCAATGTTTAATGTCGGTAAGATGGTCTCTAAAATAATTGGTTGTGCAGCAGCAGTGGGGTGCAATTCATCTGCTTGAAAGAACTCTATGTTTTCAATCACATCTTTTAGAAAGAAGGGAATGAAAGGTAAATTGTAATCATTTGCTAGTTGAACAAATTGCTCTTCAAATTTTTCAGAGTAAACAACACCATAATTGGGAGGGATTTTCATTCCAAATAATACGACTTTCGCATCTGCCTGGTTTGACTTTTCTATCATTTGTTGTAAATTATTTTTGGTAATTTGAGGTGGAAAGCCACGTAAACCATCGTTAGCGCCGAGCTCCAAAATGACTAAATCAGGAGTGTGGTTTTTTAATGCTGCGGGCAATCGAGTTAAACCACCTTGAGTCGTTTCACCGCTGATACTTCCATTAATAACCTCAAAATCATCCCCTAATTTTTCTTCAAGCAAGCTAACCCAGCCCTTTTCTACAGGAATACCATATGCAGCACTGAGGCTATCTCCCCAAACTAAAATTTTAGTTGAGGCATGGCTATTTGAAGTTAACAAGCTAATACAAAGAACCCC
>CALISP010000175.1 GCA_938041705.1 uncultured Cocleimonas sp.
GGTGTACGAGCCCCATCAACTAGATAAACATCTCTAGCTATTGGTTTACTATTATTTTTTGCCACGAGTTAATTCCTCATTACTAAAATGATCAACGCGAATAGCTTCTAGCGTAGCTGCATAGAGCTCTTCTAGTTGCTGTCCTTCATCTTTACTGATTAATTCTTTTTCAACAGCTTCTACAATGCGTGTTGCATGTGTGATTGCTTCTAATTCTCCAGCCTTATTGAGCTTTTTGAATTTATACTCAAGGTCTTCAGCTGCAATAGCTAAATTAAAAGCGTATTCAATTCTTCCAACTGTATCTTTTGGATCGGTACTGAGATAACAACCTTCAGTTAATCGATCTCTTGTAGGTGATGGCTCCAAACCAAGTCTTGCTACTTTATGTATTAGCTTATCTGAAGGAGGGGAGAAAGGTTTTCCGAAAGGGAACATTAGGATCCGTAATGTCTTCGCGAAAAACTGAAAAGGTAAGTTGTAAAATAATGCCAACATCGCTTGTTGCGCATCATGCATCGATGTTTGACAGGCATAATCTAGTAGTGGTAGATCAGCTTCAGGTTCACCTTGGTCTTCAAAGTGCTTTAACGCAGCTGAACACATATACATATTAGAAAGTACATCTGCAAATCGACCTGACAAGCGTTCTTTGCGTTTTAAGTTGCCACCCAAGGTCAATAAGGCATAGTCTGTAAGTAGTGCAAAACCAGCACTTAAACGAATTAAACGGCGATAATATTTTCGGGTAGAAGGTGTGCCAGGTACTTCAAAAATAGCATTCGTTAGACCGAACCAAACACTGCGTGAAAGATTACTAACGACGAAACCTATGTGACTGAATAGTTTATTATCCAACGTTTTTAGATCGCCTTCTTGGGTAGCTTTCATTATGTCTAGCAAATAAGGATGACAGCGAATTGAGCCTTGTCCAAATACTATTAATGAGCGGGTTAAAATATTTGCACCTTCAACTGTAATCGCTATTGGAACTGCTTGATAGCCACGACCAATGAAATTCGATGGGCCTAAACAAATACCCGAGCCACCTTGGATATCCATAGCATCGTTGATAACGTCGCGCATTCTTTCCGTCATCTGATATTTCAGTAATGCAGTTACAACGGCAGGGCGCTGACCTTGATCTAGTGCCGTCGTCGTTAGTCTGCGCGCTGCATCCATCAGGTAGGTATTCCCCAGAATATTTGCTAATGGTTCTTCAATGCCTTCGAAATGCCCAATTGATACTCCGAATTGCTTACGAACACGAGCGTAGGCGCCTGTATATCGACTGACTAGTTTTGCTGCACCTGTTGATTGTGCTGGTAATGAAATACCGCGACCTTCGCCTAAACATTCGACTAGCATTTTCCAGCCCATGCCGACTTTATCGACACCGCCGATTAAGTAATCCATAGGGATAAAAACATCTTTGCCCCAATTAGGACCATTCATGAATGTAGCATTTAGAGTAAAGTGGCGTTTGCCGATATCAATGCCTGCAGTATCAGTAGGGATTAGAGCGACAGTAATGCCAATATGATCACCATCTTTTTCAATATCGTCACCTAATAAGTTATCTGGGTCATAAAGCTGGAAAGCTAAGCCAAGTAGGGTGGCAACAGGTGCTAGAGTAATGTAGCGTTTTTCCCAGTTTAATCGAATTCCGAGAACGTCTTTTTCTCCATTGAAATCAGTTTTACATACAATTCCAGTATCAGGTATTGCACCAGCATCACTGCCAGCCTCTGGACCTGTTAGGGCAAAACAAGGTATTTCTTTACCCACTGCAAGCCTCGGCAAATAATGATCTTGTTGTTCTTTTGTTCCGTATTTAATTAATAACTCACCAGGACCAAGTGAGTTGGGTACCATTATGGTTACGCCTGCGGTGATACTACGTCCTGATACTTTCATTACCACTTCGGAATGAGCGTGTGCTGAGAAGCCTAAACCTCCATATTTCTTAGGAATGATCATACCTAAGAACTTATTGTCTTTTATAAAATCCCAAACTTCTTTTGGTAGGTCATGTAATTCATGTGTGATTTTCCAATCATCAAGCATGTCGCATAATTCTTCTACGGGCCCATCAATAAAAGCCTGTTCTTCTGGAGTAAAGGTAGTGAGAGAAATATCTCTCAATCTGCTCCAATCTGGCTTACCAGAAAATAACTCTGCGTCCCACCAAACATTACCACCATCTAGAGCTTCTTGTTCAGTCTTAGATATTTTGGGTAAATTCGCCTTAAGCAACTTCATTGCTGGTTTGCTTACTAAGTTTTGACGAAGTATGGGGATGTTAATTAAGGCTAGAATGGCTAAGGCAGGAACCCAAATACACCACATCCAGTTATTTAAAGTACCAGATAAGGCACTTATTATTAGCCATGCTGCAAGCATGGCCGAGGCAAACTTTAGGGGCAATCGTAAATAACCAATAACACCAATAATGATAATGAGAAGTAGTAGCCAAAGCATGATGCTCTCCTTGTTATGATTTTTTAACGTTTAACTCAATATTAGCATAAAAAGAGCGATCGCTCTATTTTAAGTGCTGAGCTTAGCCTATTTATACTACTTTAGTAAATAGTTACTGATATTGAGTAGAACTGAGTTAATTTAAGTGATTCCAATATAGTCTTTTGTTAAATATCTGAAT
>CALISP010000176.1 GCA_938041705.1 uncultured Cocleimonas sp.
TTTTTCACTTGAGGTTTTTGTAAACTAACACAATAGTAAACTTATGAAACAAATGCTTATATTTAATAAGTACTATTTCATGTAACATCGAAAGTTGTTAGTTTCACTTAATTATATAAAAGAATAGACAGTTTTAGGAGATAAGTATGTCGGTAATCACTCGTGACCATGTTGATGCGTTACTAAAAGAAATCAATGATAAATATGTAGAACAAAATTTAGTAGAAGCTAAGATGGTTAAAGGTGTTGAGATAGATGGCAGTAAGGTCTCTGTCAATATCGAACAAAACTATCCTTCAGGTACATACCGCGACGAGTTAGCTGCAGAAGTTAAAGCTAAACTTGAAGCTGATGATGGAATTGAAAACGCTGATGTAATCGTAAAGCAAGTTATTAACGCTCACTCTGTGCAAAAAAGCTTAAAACGTATTGAAGGTATTAAAAATATAATTGCTGTGGCATCTGGTAAAGGTGGTGTTGGTAAATCAACAACATCAGTCAACATTGCTTTAGCATTAGCAGCAGATGGAGCTAGTGTTGGTATGTTAGATGCCGATATCTATGGTCCGAGTCAGCCGCGTATGTTGGGTATTAGTGGCCAACCTCAATCTGATGATGGTAAGACCTTAGAACCAATGGAAAATTATGATATTAAAGCAATGTCTATTGGTTTCTTAGTTGAAGAAGATACGCCAATGATCTGGCGTGGTCCTATGGTTACACAAGCACTAGAGCAATTACTTAATGATACAAATTGGGGGAATTTAGATTATTTGATTGTTGATTTGCCTCCAGGTACGGGCGATACACAGTTAACCTTATCTCAAAAAATTCCTGTAAGTGGTGCTGTGATTGTTACCACACCTCAAGATATTGCCTTATTGGATGCTCGCAAAGGTCTAAAGATGTTTGAGAAAGTGGAAGTACCTGTGCTTGGTATAGTTGAAAACATGAGTATTCACGTGTGTAGTGAATGTGGACATGCTGAACATATTTTTGGTAAAGGTGGTGGTCAGCTAATGGCTACTGAATCAGATGTTGATTTCTTGGGCTCTCTACCATTGGATTATACTATCTGCCAGCTTGCTGACGAAGGTAGACCGACAGTTGTATCTGAGCCTGATAGTAAAAACACACAGCTATATAAGGATATTTCTCGCAGTATGTCAGCAAAACTGGCTTCTAAAGGTAAGGACTACAGTAGTGCATTCCCTAATATTGTGATTCAAAATACTTAGTGTGATTTATACATAGATTCTGCACATAAATACGGTAAATATGATGCTTTAACTATTATTAGTTATTGATTTCAAATGCTCCATAAGGTTTCTTGTGGGGCATTTTTGTTTTAAGATACGCATTATGAATATTACAATGATAAAACGAATACACCCCGCCACTTTATTGATACTTTTTTTATCTGTATGGCTATCAGCTTGTAGTTCAGGCGGCATTAAAGGAATTGCAGAATCTCCAACAGTGCAAGTCCATAAAGTAGAAATGGGTAATTTCAATCTAAACGGTGGTAACGCTACTTTCATACTGAATATTACTAATCCAAACAGCTTTCCAATTCCTTTGACAGGTTTTGATTATGGTTTGCGTTTAAACGGTATTGAAGTTGCAAACGGTATTAAAGAACAGCGTGTAACGATTGGTGCAAAACAAAGTACAAAACTTGAAGTGCCTTTGTCATTGAGTTTTTCTAATATGTTGAACATGTTGCCTAATCTCCTGCGTACGAGGCAAGTAGATTATTCTTTAGGCGGCAGATTACACTTCCCGTGGATTAAAATTCCTTTCCAGCGCACTGGTGGCGCAGCTATTTAATCTCATTCTTCTATCAGCGAGTCAAAATAATTAATTATGAGCATCAAATCAGATAAATGGATCCGCAGAATGGCGGAGCAAGAATGCATGATCGAACCTTTCGAGTCTGGCCAAGTACGCGAAGAAGAAGGTCAAAAAATAGTTTCATATGGAACATCTAGTTATGGCTATGATGTTCGTTGTGCTGATGAATTTAAGATTTTCACGAATATAAACTCTGCGATAGTTGACCCTAAAGCATTTGATGAGAATAGCTTTGTAGATATTCAGTCTGATGTTTGCATTATTCCACCTAATTCATTTGCTTTAGCACGAACCGTAGAATATTTCCGTATACCACGAAGTGTACTAACAGTGTGCTTGGGTAAATCAACTTATGCTCGTTGTGGCATCATCGTTAATGTAACTCCCTTGGAGCCTGAATGGGAAGGTCATGTGACATTAGAGTTTTCAAACACATCTCCTTTACCTGCTAAAATATATGCTAATGAAGGTGTGGCACAAATGTTATTTTTTGAATCTGATGAGATCTGTGAAACATCTTATAAAGATCGAGGTGGAAAATATCAGGGACAAAAAGGCGTTACTCTTCCAAAGACTTAAAAGGTCATTCAAAAGCACTTAACTTTGCCTAGACACTTATACATTTTTAAATACAAACACGAGTTGACCCTGCAAGACAACAGCTTTGTTGTTGAAAGCTGGCCCGAAGGGTAGGTTCAGCTGTATCAATATCGTCTAAAAGTAGGGGGGTGTCTTTTTTGTATAAACGTATATCAATAACCACAAACTCTTTGTTTATGGATAAGACCTAATGCCACATCCAGCTCGTACTCTTTTACGTCGACTCAAAACACCTCTCTTGGTGTTGCTAGTTGTTTATACCATTTCAATAATAGGGTATATGCTAATCCCTGGTGTTGATGACAAAGGGCAACCTTGGCAGATGGGCTTCTTCCATGCGTTTTACTTTGTGAGTTTCATGAGTACCACGATTGGCTTTGGTGAAATACCCTACCCATTTACTGACCAACAACGTTATTGGACCTTAGTTACCATGTATGCGACTGTTATTACATGGCTGTATGGAATTGGTGTTTTATTGAGTGTATTCCAAGATAAAATATTTCTTAATCAAATTAGAAAAAGTAAATTCTCACGACGTATTAAAAAGATAAAAACTCCTTTTTATATTATCTGTGGCTATGGAGATACAGGTGTTCAACTAACACGTTTATTATCTGAGCAAGGCATGCAGACAGTTGTCATTGATACCAATGCGGAACGTATTCATGCAGTTGAAGATGATGCATTTAAAGTAAAACCAATTTCCTTATGTGACGATGCATCTCAATCTAAAATATTAGAAATGGCTGGGATAACGCATTCAAAATGTATTGGTATTATCAGTATTGTTAACGATGATAATGTTAATTTAACTGTCGCAATTGTTGCCCAATTACTTAATCCTAAAGTGAGATTAATCGCGCGAGCAGAAACCCCTGAAGCTGAAGCAAATATACTGTCCTTTGGTGCAAATGAAGTAATAAATCCTTTCAATATATTCGCCTCACGTCTGTCTCTGGCGATGCAATCACCGAATATGTATTGTTTATATGATTGGATGACGGGTGAACCAAATGCAAAGATGAAAGAGCCACCTAATTTAAAAGCCGGTACTTGGATAATTTGTGATTTTGGCCGTTTCGGTAGAGCGTTATACAAACACCTAGACAATGATAAAGTCGATTTGAAATTTATAGAAAGTAACCGTGATTATGATGACTTACCTCTTGGTACAGTTATAGGGCGTGCTACAGAAGCTCCGTCACTCAAAAAAGCGGGTATAGATGATGCCGTTGGTATCATTGCAGGAACCAATAACGATGCTAATAACTTATCCATTATGTTAACGGCATCTGAATTAAATAAAGATATATTTAGAGTTGTTAGACAAAATAAAGATAACAATTCACATCTATTTCAAGTTGCTGATTATGAAATGCTAATGCAGCGAGGCGCTATTATTTCTAATACGATATTCGCCTTGATTCGTACACCTTTATTGGGTGATTTTTTGCGTATAACGTCACGTTTTAAAAATGAAAAAGCTGGCGAGTTAGTTAGTAGAATTGCAGCAATAGTAGAAGATGATATTCCAAAAATATGGGAGTTCAGTCTCACTCAGGAAGAAGCGCCCACATTGTTTCAGCATGCTCAAGAAAATGAAATCAGTTTACAAGACTTGTTTATTGATGAGTCTTTCGAAAAGAATAATGGACATAAAATATCTGCTTTATGTTTGTTCATCAAACGTGATCAGGGAAATGTATTATTACCTGAAAGTAAACGCTTAATGTGCACTAATGATCGTTTACTCTTCTGTGGGACTCGTGATACCTACAAAAAGTTTGCTACAATTATGAAAGACGATAAAGCGTTAGCTGAATTAATTAATAATTAAAATAAACCTTATTAAAAGATAAATACCAAATTTTGTATAAAGTAACTTTACGTTTTAAATATCCAGCCCTAATAGTGCTAAAAGTAGGGGGGTGTCCTTTTAAATAGAATAGGTGTGCCTAAATAAAATATAAAGTATCGGCTTTATTTATCTGTATGGGTAATATCTGTAGGTCACCTACTGCAGAGTGCGTTTTTAGATCTTTAGTTGATTCTCATAATTTAAATGATGTGGTTACTACAGATTCTGCAGGTACACATGCTTATTATATTGGCAATCCTCCAGACCCTCGTGCAAGCCATAGCTCTTCATCATAATATTGATCTATCAGATTTAATTGCAAGAAAAGTAGCAGTTCAAGATTTTTATGATTTTGTTGAAATGGATAGAGGTAATAAACTCAATTTAAATGCAATGAATAATAATGAGGCAAAAGCATCTGTTCATCTATTTATGGAGTTTGCAGAAAACTGGTCAAATGATGAAGTACCTGATCCATATTATAGTGATAGAAGTAATGATATAAATGGCTTTGAACAGGTATTTAAAATGTTATCCGACGCATCACAGGGATTATTAAAAAAGATTGTAATGGATAACTTAAATGATAGTTAATAACCCATAAAAAACCCCCATTAGAACATATCTAAAGAGGGGGCTTTTTATGAAGAGATTACTAATTAATCTTCTTTAACAACAGGTTTTTCAGTAGTAATTTTAGGTGTTTCTTTTGAAGTAACCTCTGCTTTTGGTTTATCTACCTTCGGTTTTTTGGCAACAGGTGTTGCAACTTTAGGTATATCAGTTTCTGATTTTTTAATTGAACGAGTAGTCTTTGTAGTAGTTGAACTTTTTGCCTTTGCTGGAGCACGCTTTTTGGCAGCAGGTTTAGGTTCTACAACTTTATCATTTTTCACTTCTACTTTAGCCGTCTTAGCGACTTTTGAATCTGCAGCTTTAGCTCTTGGCTTACGCGCAGGTTTCGCAGTATCAGCTGGTTTCTTGTCAGCAACTGTTTTTCTTCGTGTGGTTGTAGTACTAGCAGTTGGTTTATCAGGTGACGTTGATGAAGGAACTGATTTAGAGTCTACATCAGCACTT
>CALISP010000177.1 GCA_938041705.1 uncultured Cocleimonas sp.
ACACGTAATCCCGCTAATGAACGAGCTTTTGAGAAAGTCTGTACCACTAATAAATTAGGATATTGGTTGACGAGAGAAATAGCGGTTTCTGCACCAAAGTCGACATAGGCTTCATCAATCAATACTGGTGAGTTTGGATTCGCTTTTAAAAGCTTCTCAATTTCTACTAATGTTAAAGCGATTCCAGTTGGCGCATTAGGATTAGGAAAAACGATCGCTCCATTGCCATCCGCATCGAGATAATCTTCAATATCGATAGTGAAGTCGTCAGCCAGTGGGATTTTCTTAGCGTTAATATCAAATAATTTACAATACGATGGATAAAAGCTGTAACTAATATCTGGAAATAACAGTGGTTTTTCGTGTTTTAAAATTCCAGCGAAAGCATGTGCTAATACTTCGTCCGAACTATTTCCAACAAACACCTGCTTAATATCCACTTCATAAAAATCCGCGATGGATTGCTTTAATACCCTCGCATTAGGATCTGAATACAAACGCATCGCTTCACCTGAAGCTTCTTGCATTGCTGCTATCGCTAATGGCGATGGCGGGTAAGGGTTTTCGTTGGTATTGAGTTTTATATACTGTTGATCCTGTGGTTGTTCGCCAGGTGTATAAGGATCAAGTTCGTGTGTTCGGGCACTCCAAAACTTACTCATAGCTATCTCACATTTTAAAACATTTCTTAAGAGAGATTATCAGTGTTCAAGCAGTCTAGCGCAATATCATTTGATCTATAAACTTAGTAAGTTTCGGCTAACCTAAATAAAGAAGCATTAGGGATAAAACGAATATAGAAAATGCATTACCTACAACGACTATGGAGGCCACCTCAGTCGGCTGTTGTTGATATTTTTCAGCAAACATATAGTTTAAAACGGCGGGAGGCAAAGCAGCAAACATTAATAATTGTACTCGTTGAGATGGCTCTAATGGCATAAAGAATAAAATACCAAATGCCACGATGACACTTACTAAAGGACAGACAATAGCTCCTAACAAGCCGATTCTCCAGGCTTTTAAGTCAACTGTAGTCATACGCACACCCAAAGCCACTAACATTAAAGGAATCGCAATTTGCGCTAACATTTCAATGGGCTTATGAATTGCTGAGGGGATTTCCCATTGTGTAAAACTGATCACCAGACCTATTATGGTAGCGATATTCACTGGCATTTTGAGCAAATTCAACCATGATATTTTACCTCCAACAATGTAAGCACCAAGAGTAAAATGTAGTAGGTTTGAAGATAGAAATAATACTACAGCGGCACTCAAAGCTTCATTTCCCCACGCCAATATAGCCAATGGCAAGCCCATATTGCCACAGTTATTAAACATCATTGATGGAACAAACATTGGGACCGACAACTTAAAACCTTTCGCTATAAACCAAGCAAGTACACCTGAGAGTAATACGACAATAATGCCCGCTAGTGCTAGAGGTTGGTAATCTATTAGGTTGAATGATTTTCGCGATAAAGCATCAATCAGTAACGCTGGAATAAAAACATCCATATTCAGGCGATTGGCAAATTCCATGTCAATTGGACGTGTCTTTGCATATAAATAACCAATTAAAATCAGAACAAATATTGGGAATAAGACAGGAAATAAAATAGACATCAATAAACTTCCGGCTCGCCTTCTGGGCGAGTATAATACCATTTCATAAACCACATATATTGCTCTGGCTTTTGTGAAATGAGTGTTTCTAAACTGTGATTCATATTTGTACAATCTGCCACCGCATCTTTAGAAGGATAGTTTTCTAAAGGTGCACCAATGTGCGTAATGTACTTTTGCTTACTTTCGTCAAAATATACATAGAGTGGTAATGCAACAGCTTTGCCCATTTTCGCCAAACGTGCTGTCGTAGTTAAGGTAGATTTTTGTTTACCATAAAATGGAGCAAAGACACTATTTTCACGACCTAAATCTTCATCCGGTAAAAAAATCATGACGCGCTCTGGTGACATCGATTTAACCAATTTGCGTAAGCCTTCTTCTCGCGACACCACTAAACTCGCATGACGGCAACGACTGCGGGCAACAATCCAATCGAGCACTGGGTTTTTAGAGGTTTTATATGAGCCAAATATATCGAAATGATAGCCTATTTGAGGTGGGCCAAATTCTAGCATAACACTATGCGCT
Organism: uncultured Cocleimonas sp.; assembly: GCA_938041705.1. GTDB lineage: Bacteria > Pseudomonadota > Gammaproteobacteria > Thiotrichales > Thiotrichaceae > Cocleimonas. Next base: position 2,161 of record CALISP010000177.1, read on the forward strand.
AAGAGCAAAATAACCGTTTTATTTTCAGTCATTGCCGCATCTATGTGCTCTTTGCCTATGATTTCAGACATCAATGCAAGACGCTTTTTACTCGCAAAAAAGATCATACTGTAGTCCACCAAACCACAGCCATACCATTGCAAATGTCTTAAAGACATCGATTCACGTTGATCCTCTGGTAAATCAGGAAATGTTATTGATAAATTAGTATTGACTGTATGTCGGCGTTTTTTATTATTATTGTAAATATAGGTACCAACCTTTCTTCCAATAGAATGGCGTGCCGAAGTTGGAAACACTGAAATAATGGCTGCTAAACCTAGTCCAAACCATGCCGACCAATTTTTAGGATGAAGCAATGAAAATGTAAAAGGCAGGCCGCAACGTTGAATCATTTAATGCAAGCTCGTTTTCAAACAAAAGCGATAATTATAAATGATTAAAAAGCCCCCCCCCACCTTTTTAGTTATTTTTTATATTCTTTCGCTCATCTATCGAATCTGCTTTATGCAGAAATACTGCTTTATTTTTTCTTAAAGAGTAATTATTTATTGGAATACCTCATCGAAACTAACCATTCAGTGTATTTTGATGGCTAGTAGCTTTCTGTAAAGGAGGTTCTATCGTCAATTACTGCTCAAAAGAATAATCTTGTTATATTCATAACTGCAAGATAACACTTACGATATATTGATTCACTTTTGATTTAGATCAATAACAAAAACAGTAATTTGTTTAGAGTACATCACTAAACAACGAGATAGGAGGATAAAAAGTGACAATAAAACTAAAAGCATGGTTTGACGAATTAGGTCACCTTGAACATTTGGATAGAAACGACAAAGTTCTTCAGCGTGCATTCGCCGTCGTTATTTATCATGTTATTAAAGGAGATAACATTGAAACTTCAAAGGAAAAAGAAAAGTTTGTCAGCTTTTTTAAAAATGATTTTGATCTTGACGAAGCACACATTAACCAACTCCATGATGAAGCATCAAAATTTAATGGAGAGTTTGAAACTTACTTGGCAGTTCTAAAAGAGAAAATATCAGTCTATCCTGAAGTAGAAGTTAAACTGATGCAGACGCTCAATTCTATACTGACATCACAGAAGTTTAATGTGGATGAATATGGTGCATTTGAAGATGTAAAAAAATCCTTATTCGGATAATTGATAACGAAAGTCTAACGGCTAACTAAAACACCCCCTCCTCTTAGATGGTTTTACTGCTTCACACCATCATCTTTTAAAATAAAATAGAAAAGCTTAAATAATATTAGTTAATAATTTGCGCCACGAAAGAGGTATTTAATTTCGTTTTCTTTGAAGTATGCCTCTAACCAACTTGCAGCTTTTGTGACTTCTACTTCAGGACCTTTGAGACCAAAATCAATCAGGTCTCCTCTTTTTACGGTACTTGGTAAACTTGAAATACCCACACCTTCAAAACTTGCGAGAATCTCATTCATCATGTCCACCAAACTGCTTTCTGGAACACGCAAAACATCCCAGCGCCATTCAACGTTTGGGTTATCGTTGAATAAATGAGCATAATGAGTATCAAGTACCCATTCGATCATTGGCCATGCCATATTGGGAAAGCCGGGTACGAAATGATGATTAGCTAATTTAAACCCTGGAACTTGGTTGATAGGATTTGGAATCAATTCTGAATTCTCAGCAAGCTCTGCCATCAAGATCCGGTGTGGATAAGCGCTCTCGCCAAACTTCTCTAGCAAAAGTCCTTTTGCCTCGGGATGCAAAATAAATTTTTCATCAAAAGCTTCTGCTGCAGCTGCACGAGTTTGATCATCGGGTGTGGCACCAATCCCCCCAAAACTAAATACAACATCATTAAGTAATTTTGTTTGATTTAACGTTTCAATAATTTCTTTTCTAGTATCACCAATAATTCTTACCCAAGCTAACGTCATACCGCGCTTACGTAACATATCTATCGCATTCCTCATGTGCTTATCCTGACGAACACCACTTAGTAACTCGTCTCCAATGAGAATAAGTCCTACTTTTTGCTCTGAGTTTTTACCCTCTTGCGATGCTAAATCAGAACTCACAACTTAGCCCCTTTATCTAATGCTTGTTGTTTAGAAATACCATTTTGTTTTTCAGATTCTGCCGCTTGCCAATTTACGTCTGTTTCAGTCCAGCCCTGAGTGTGAAGCTGGATTAAATCAGCCAGAGCTTGAATATGATCAGGATGGTCGTTCATACAAGGAATTAAATGATATTCCTCACCACCAGCTTCCATAAAATACTCACGGTTTTCCATATTCATTTCTTCGAGTGTTTCTACACAGTCAGATGGGAATCCCGGGCAAACCACATCAATCGTTTTAACACCTTCGCCAGGCAAGGCCATCAGTGTTTTATCAGTATAAGGCTGCACCCATTCAGCTTTTCCAAAACGAGACTGAAATGTGAGTCTCCATTGATTTTCTGTCAAACCAAGTTTTTCAGCTATTAAACGACCTGTTTTGTGACAATGACAAAAATATGGGTCACCTAATTCTAAGTTTCGACGTGGCAAACCATGAAAAGACATTAACAATACTTCACTTTTACCATTGTTCTTCCAATGCGTTTCAATACTTTTCGCTACTGAATTTATATAAGAAGGATCATCATGATACTGAGCTATAAAGCGCAATTCTGGAATCCAGCGTTTTCCCAAATAGTGTTTGTAAACAGAATCAAAAGTTGTTGCAGTAGTAGTAGCAGAATACTGGGGATATAGCGGTAAAACCAAAACCCGTCTTGCTCCTTTCTCTTGAAGCGCATCTAGGCCATCTTCAATACTTGGATCACCATAACGCATTGCTAATTCAATATGCACTGGCCCTTTGAATCGCACTTGCATTTCTTTCTGTAATAATTTCTGCTGTTGTTCGCTGTAGTACATCAATGGGGAACCTTCATCCATCCATACTTTTTGATAGTTTTTAGCGCTTTCTTTAGGACGTTTAGGCAAAATAAAAGCGTTTAGGATAATCCACCAAATAATCTTAGGTATTTCAATTACACGTCCATCTGATAAAAACTGTTTTAAGAACTTACGAACCGCAACAGGAGTAGCCTCTGCAGGTGTTCCTAAATTTGTTAGTAAAACCCCAGTAATAGGCGCTTTACCATGAAAAAAAGTTTTATCACTTTTAACTTTTGCCACGTTATATTCCAAAAAATTAAATAAGTCAGAATAACATAAAATATTTTATTAACATGAATTCCCTACTATCTCCATTAAATCTATCACCACCTGTAATTAAACATAAGAAAATGCTAATAAACCCCTAATAAACCCTTACCATTTAAGCATTTGCGGTTTATACTTACTCTCCGTTTTAAATATATTCAAAGCAGAATTTCTTTAAAGCTCAAGCAATGAAATCATTTAAAGAAATAAAGCAAAAACAAGGCAAAAATTATGGCACGTGTAACAGTAGAAGATTGTTTAGAATTTGTAGACACTAACTATGAGTTAGTTCTTAAAGCATCGAAACGCGCAAGAGACATATCTGAAGGCGCTCCAACGTTAGTTGAAGAAGATAATGACAAGCCTGTAGTAATCGCGCTACGCGAGATTGCTGAAAACGTTAGTGCAGAAGAAGTACTAGGTGTACTTGAAGCTCCTGATGAGATGACATTTGATCAAGACCAAACTCAAGAGCCAATTGAAATCAGCATTAATTAAATTGGTAATTCCTGCTTTTAAAAACAAACAAAAGATATTTGTAATTACAAAATAAAATAGTTTCAAAGCAGCTTTATCTTACAAGAATAATTATGCAAAAAGATGCACCCTCATCATGTATTAGCTCAACCGACCTTTTAGGGTTGGTTGGTCAATACATGAGTGATGAGGATGTTGAAAAAATAAATCAATCTTATTTACTTGCCTTCAAGGCCCATGACGGTGTTATCAGAAAATCTGGTGAAGCCTATATCTTTCATCCCATTGCCGTAGCTTATACCCTTGCAGATTTACACATGGATGTAGATACTGTTTGTGCTGCTATTTTGCATGATGTGATTGAAGATACTGACTACTCAAAAGATGATATCAGCGAACAGTTTGGAGAAGTCGTTGCCGATTTAGTCGATGGTGTTACAAAACTGTCTGGTGGTCAATTTACAACTCGTGACGAAGCAGCAGCAGCTAGTTTTCAAAAAATGATGGCCGCAATGACGCATGACTACCGAGTGGTGTTGATAAAGCTGGCTGACAGACTTCATAACGTTAAGACCCTAGCTGTCAGAAGTCCTAGTTCAAGACGCCGCATTGCAAAAGAAACCTTAGATATACATGTGCCTTTAGCAAGACGCATGGGCATGAATACTCTTCGAAAAGATCTTCAACTGAATGCATTTAGGCATTTGTATCCTTGGCGCTCTGAACGCCTTGAAAAAGCGATGCAAAAACTAGTTACTGATAATGCCATTGAACATCAAGATATCATCGACACAATTAAACAGGGCCTTGTAGACAAGAATATAGATGGGAAGGTTTTTAGTTGGGAAAAAAACGTATATAAACTCTACAAACGGATCAGCAAAGGAAAGAGTCACAAGCAATTAAGTAAGTTTACTGAGTCTTTAGAGCTTAGGGTTCTGGTAAATAACACTATTGATTGTTATTCGGCACTGGGTGTTGTACATCAATTGTTTCACCCTAAAGTTGGCTCTTTTAAAGACTTTATTGCAACTCCAAAAGGATACGGATTCCAAGCCCTTCAGACAGCTCTTATTACTCCGCAACGACAGCTTATATTTGTGCAAATTCAAAGTAATGAAATGCATCAAATAGCTCAGTATGGAATTACTGCATCGAAACGTTTTCCTGAGTTATTGCAGTCATCCGGAAAGTCCCAAATGTATCTCAACCGTTGGTTAGAGCAAGTTCAGGAAATTCAAAATATTACAGGAACGGCTGCTGAGTTTCTAGAAGACATGAAGGCTGATTTATTTCTTAGCGAAATTTATGTGTCAACACCTAGAGGGGAAGCCAAAGTATTACCAAAAGGATCAACACCGGTAGATTTTGCTTATTCGATTCACACTGAAGTTGGTGATAAATGTGTTTCTGCTGTTATTGATGGAGAACCTGCAAGGCTAAATGCTAGGTTAGCTAATGGAGCAACAGTACTCATCTTAACTGATCAAGATGCCGCACCTAGTCCAACTTGGCTAAACTTTGCAGTTACCGCAAAAGCGCGATCATCAATCCGAAGTTGGATTAAAAAACGCAAATCTCATGAATTTGTAGAATTAGGGCAAAAAATATTGGAGAAATCTTTACTTTCTTTCAACCAACAGCTCGACTCCATTCCACTCAAAAATATAAACGATACCTTATTAGCTCTCAACCTCGAAAATAAAAATGCGCTTTACACGAGTATTGCCAATGGAAATCAATCAGCAAAACTAGTCGCGCGACGCTTGATTGATAACGATGGCCTTACGTCTTTAGACGAAAATCATAAAGATCAATTATTATTAATAAAAGGCACTGAAGGTTTAGCCGTTAGCTTACAAAAATGTTGTTATCCCATACCAAACGATTCTATTGTCGCTTATCCAAATAAACAAACCGGCTTGGAAGTACACCGAGATAATTGTCCTACCTTAGCTCGCAATGGTCACTCTCTACAAAAAGATATTTTTAGCATTGCTTGGGTAGATGATACAAGTAAAGAATCTCATTTTTTAGCTGCGCTGAATTTGCAGGTAAGAAATCGTATTGGCGTTTTGTCCCATATAACCAATTTACTTGAAAAAATGGATATTAATATCGAAGATATTAATATCAGTGGTGACAAGGAAATGAAAGACATGTACTTTCTAATCCAAGTTAGAGATGGTGCGCATTTACGGTTAGTCGCAGAATCTTTACAAAGTCAATCTCATGTACTCGATGTAGTTCGAGTGCTTGATGAAAATAATCAATAACTAGTTCTACTTAAAGGATACTTAAACATGGCACGAGAAATTATTTCCACTTCAAAAGCACCGGCTGCATTAGGGCCATACTCTCAAGCAGTTAAAGTTGATAATACTGTTTATATCTCAGGTCAAATCCCATTGATTCCTGAAACAATGGAAGTCGTTGAAGGTGCATTTGATGTTCATGCACGTCTAGTATTCAGTCATTTAAAGTCAATCACTGAAGAAGCAGGCGGAAATATGAATGATATTACAAAGGTGAACATTTTTCTTACAGATCTCGCCAATTTCCCTATTGTTAACGAGGTTATGGCAGAATTTTTTGATGAACCATATCCTGCTCGCGCAGCGATTCAAGTTGCAGCACTTCCTAAAGATGTTGTAGTAGAAGCAGATGCGGTGATGGTACTTTAATTATATAAATAAGGGGGAGCTGATCTTTTAAAAAGACACCCCCCTACTTTTGATGGTTTTTAATTAAAATCTAAAAATCATATTGGAATAGCAAACATGAAACAACAAGCTAAAATAGCACTCTTCCCTGGTACCTTTGACCCTATAACAAATGGTCATATTGATCTTATACAACGTGCAGCTAAGATGTTTGATGAAGTTGTTGTCTCAATTGCAACTAGCCAAAAAAAAGGTCCTCGCTTTACT
>CALISP010000178.1 GCA_938041705.1 uncultured Cocleimonas sp.
GAACAAGGAGAAGTGTTATCGCATAAGTACAGCAATACTGAAACTGCTATCTATGAATTAGGCATGGGTATTACAGGTTTACTTACGGCTAGCCAATCATTAATCCGTAAACACGGAAAATATAAATCAAGCTTTCACAAAGCTATGTCAAATATCGCTGCTACAGGTGAAAATACTTATCGTGACCTTACAGATAACACTGAAGGCTTTCTTGATTACTTTTATGAGAACACTCCAGTAACAGAAATTGGACAAATGAATATTGGTTCTCGACCTTCACATCGTAAAGTTGATAGGTCAAAATCATCTATCCGCGCTATTCCTTGGGTATTCGGTTGGGCTTTAGCAAGACACACCCTACCCGCTTGGTACGGCATTGGAACTGCTTTGAAAAACTTTAGAGATCAAGAAGGTGCTGAATTACTAAAAGAGATGTATCAAGACTGGCCATTTTTCCGTGCATTGATAAGTAATGTTCAAATGGGCTTATATAAAGCACAAATGGATATCGCAAAAGAATACTCATTATTATGGAACGATAAGCAACGCTCTAAAGAAATTTACGACAGGATCGATAAAGAATATAAACTAACTGTTAAAGAAGTATTATCAATTGCAGGTATTGATGAATTAATGGCAGAAACACCGTTATTACAATACTCATTAGAACGTCGCGAGCCATATATAGACCCTTTGAATCATATTCAAATTACGACTCTTGCAAGACACCGTAAACATATAGCGAATAACAATGATGAATCGCCATGGCTAGATGAATTATTACTAACTATTAATGCATTAGCCGCTGGCTTAAGAAATACAGGTTAATCAGAGAAATTATTTATTTTTAAGTCTAAAGACACCCCCCTACTTTTGTGGTGTTTTTAATCATCTGCCCACATATCTATTTATAAGATATAACTATTATAAAACAAATAGTTATAAAACAATTAACGTATTGAATGGCAAATATTAGAGTATTATTTTCTGATATATACATTATAAAATGATTCGGATTAACAATAATGAAGATTAGTTTTTGATATAGGATTTATTCCAAATTGACAATCCCTATAAATACCGCTACTTTTCATGTGCAAACTCTTAAGTTTTATATACATACACAACTCTTGTATATAACGTGTCTTAATAACTATTTTTAAGTGCTTGCTTAGGAATAAATATGTTTTGTAATTACAATAAATTTTTAATCACCAGGGGTTTCTTAATACCATGTCTAGTTCACTTATAGAGCAAGGTTTAAATCTAATGCTATTTGGTATGGGTACAGTTTTTGTATTTTTAACCATACTAATATTCGCCACTGGCGCAATGTCTAAAATAATTACCCGTTACTTCCCAGAGAAAGCAGTTGTAGTTGCTCCTAAAAGGAAGAAAGCGGGGGCTCTTGGAGCAACATCAGTAGCACCAGGGACTCTCAAGATTATTCAAGCGGCGATTGAAAAACATCGCAATCGTTAAGAAGCATTAAACATAAATAATTAACGTATCTAGGTAGTCTGACTATTTAGATTAACAAAAATTTCAACTCCCTAATGCCAACTAAGGGATTCTTTAACCACTGTTGAGAATGATTTAAGCACTATGAGTAAGAAAAAAACCAACACTAATCGTTTAAATATCACTGATGTAGTTTTACGTGATGGTCATCAATCTTTATTTGCTACGCGAATGCGTTTAGCAGATATGCTACCAATTGCTGAAAAGCTCGATAGTGTTGGTTATTGGTCTGTTGAAACATGGGGCGGAGCAACTTTTGATTCATGTATACGATTCTTAGGTGAAGATCCATGGGATCGTATTCGCCAACTCAAAGCGGCGATGCCAAATACCCCTCAACAAATGCTTTTTCGTGCTCAAAATATCCTAGGTTATCGCCATTATGCAGATGACGTAGTTAATAAATTTGTAGAACGAGCTGCTGTTAACGGTGTAGATGTCTTCCGTGTATTCGATGCAATGAACGATACACGCAATATGGAAACCGCATTAAAAGCCGTTAAGAAAGTTGGAAAACATGCTCAAGCGACAATGTCATACACAGTTAGTCCAGTACATACGCTACAAGGCTGGTTGGATATGGCAAAACGTCTTGAAGAGATTGGCTGTGATTCAATCTGTATAAAAGATATGGCAGGTTTACTTAAGCCTTACACAGGTTTTGAATTAGTCACTGAATTAAAAAAAGTAGTTAATGTCCCTATTCACATTCATTGCCATGCAACAACTGGCTTGTCGTGTATGACTAATCTTAAATGTGCAGAAGCAGGCGCTGACAGAGTTGATACTTCAATCTCATCAATGTCGATGACTTATTCACATTCATCAACTGAGTCCATGGTTGCTGCGATGGAAGGCACTGATAGAGATACCGGTCTCGATTTGGTTTTATTAGAAGAAATTTCTGCATACTTCCGTGAAGTGCGTAAAAAATACGCAAAATGGGAAGGTTCTCTTCAAGGAATTGACTCACGAATTTTGTTGGCGCAAGTTCCTGGTGGTATGTTAACAAACATGGAAGGCCAATTAAAAGAACAAGGTGCAGGTGATAAACTTGACGAAGTTTTACTAGAAATACCTAAAGTTCGTAAAGACTTAGGTTATATACCTCTAGTAACTCCTACCTCTCAAATTGTTGGTACTCAAGCAGTATTAAATGTTCTTACTGGTGAACGCTACAAAAAATTAACCAATGAAGCTGCAGGTGTTTTACGCGGTGAATACGGTGCAACACCTGCAGATGTAAACGAAGAGTTACGCGCAACGGCACTGGCAGGTGATGAATTAGTAACTTGTCGTCCGGCTGACTTACTCGAATCAGAATTAGACAAAATTAAAGATGAGTTAGTGGCTCTGGCAAAAGAAAAGAATATCAAACTTACCGAAGGTGAGGGTTTAATAGACGATGTACTTACTTATGCCTTATTCCCTCAAGTTGGTCTTAAGTTTTTAGAAAATCGTGATAATCCAAGTGTATTCGAACCAATTCCAACAGGTAACGAAACAGTTACAACTGATGGTGGAGAAGAAGTTTACACCGTTACTGTTGATGGCATAGATCATGTTGTAACTGTCGGTAACGGTGGTGATATTACTGGAATCGTTCCAACGTCTGGAGGCAATTCTCCTGCAGCTGCAGCGGGTTCAGCCGCAACACCTTCTAGTGATGCTGAAGGCTTCCCAGCGCCCATGGCAGGTAGTGTTTTCAAAGTAAAAGTTGAAACAGGAGATGCTGTTGAAGAAGGCGATGTAATGATTATCCTAGAAGCAATGAAAATGGAAATTACCGTGGTTGCTCCAAAGGCAGGAACTGTAGTAGATATAATGGTTAGTGAAGGCGATGAAGTAGGCCTTGGCGATATCTTAGTAACACTAGCCTAGGACGGACACGATAATGGATACACTGTTAAATTTATGGGCAGACTCTGGTATTGCCCAACTAACATACGGCTCAGCAGCGATGATGCTGGTTGGCCTAGGTTTGTTATATCTTGCGATTAAAAAAGGTTTTGAACCTTTATTATTAGTACCCATAGGAATCGGTACAGTGTTAGTGAATGTCCCAGGTACCGGACTCGATGCAGCGCCTGTTTATGATGCTTTAGGACATATGACAAGTCCTGGCGGAATGATGTATTACATCTATAACGTCGGTATAGCCTCTGGCATGTTCCCGCTCATTATCTTTATGGGTGTTGGCGCGATGACGGATTTTGGGCCATTACTCGCTAATCCCAAAACCCTATTACTCGGAGCAGCTGCGCAGTTTGGTATTTTCGCGACTGTCTTAGGTGCAGTAACTCTAAGCTATTTTGGTATTCTTGATTTCAGCATTAATGATGCAGCAGCTATTGGGATTATCGGTGGAGCTGATGGCCCAACAGCTATATTTGTAACCAGTAAACTTGCACCAGATATACTCGGCCCAGTAGCTGTTGCAGCTTATTCTTACATGGCTTTAGTACCTATTATCCAACCACCGATAATGCGTGCTTTAACCACTGAAAAAGAACGCGCGATTCAAATGGTTCAACTGCGTCATGTTACTAAAACAGAAAAAATCATCTTTCCATTACTGCTTCTTTTCTTAGTAGGTATGGTTTTACCAAGTGCTGCACCTTTATTAGGTATGTTCTGTTTTGGTAATTTGATGAGAGAAGCTGGTGTTGTTGATCGTTTAAGTGATACTGCCCAAAATGCATTGATTAACATAGTAACCATCTTCCTTGGATTAGGTGTTGGTTCAAAAATGAGTGCCGATAAGTTCCTCGCTTGGGAAACACTAGGTATCTTAGGTTTAGGTGCGATAGCTTTCTGTATTGGAACCGCTTGTGGCATTCTTTTAGCTAAGCTACTTAATAAGTTTAGTGACTCGCCTATCAATCCTTTGATTGGGTCAGCGGGGGTATCAGCAGTACCTATGGCCGCTCGTGTCTCTAACAAAGTTGGTTTAGAAGCGAACCCTCACAATCATTTATTGATGCATGCAATGGGTCCTAACGTAGC
>CALISP010000179.1 GCA_938041705.1 uncultured Cocleimonas sp.
TGATGATAGTAGTGAACTTATAACATTGGAAGTAACTATGACTACAGACGAAAAGATTGTTGAGGACTTTGTAAAGAACAAAATCGAACTTGTGACTACCGTACCGTGTAAACAGCTTTCGGGTGTTATAGAAAAAATAGACGAATGTGAAGATATTTATCACATACCTTCAAATAAAGAAGATGAAGGTATGGGTATTTGCGCAGGCGCATTTATGGGCGGTAAACGTTCTGCCATCATAATGCAAAATACAGCAATTGGTGTAACCATCAATACGTTGGCAACGTTAACTCAATATTACCGCATGCCACTGCCTATGCTAATAAGCTATCGCGGTGAATTAGGTGAACCCGTTGCTTGTCAGGTTGAAATGGCAGTTCACACGAAAGCTTTACTCAAGCAGATGAATATACCTACTTATCATTTTCATCATGAAATGGATGTTGATGAACTAGATAGTATTTTACAGTACACATTTATGTCTAATAAACCCGTTGCAATATTAACGGATGCTACTTTTTGGAAGGGGTATTAATCATGATACGTTCAGAAATTATTAAAAACTTGATTCCAGTAATCTCAGATCATTTTGTAATTTGTAATATCGGCTTACCAAGCCAAGAAATGCATATGATGGACGACCAAGCGACTAATTTTTATATGCTTGGAACAATGGGCTTATCTTCATCAATTGGTCTTGGCGTTGCCTTAGCTCAAAAACAGACAGTCATTTCAATTGATGGTGATGGTTCGGTGCTTACTAATCTTGGTACGTTACCAACGATTGCTAACAATGTTGCCGATAACTTTATATTATTGATTATTGATAATGGCAGTTATGGTTCTACAGGTGATCAACCAACCTACGCAGGTCAAAAGACTTCACTAGCAGCTGTAGCAGAAGCTTGTGGTTGCGAAAATGTAGTTGAATGCCAAGCAGAAGAGGCAGTTGAAGTTATGCAAGCTGCTATCGAAAGTAAACAGATGACAATAATCGTGTGTAAATGCGAATCAGGTAATATTCCTGTTCCTGTAATCACTATGGATCCTGTTGTGATACGTCATCGTTTTATGACTGAACTGGCAAAAAGAAATGCTTAATTGATCAAATTTGATTGATTGTTAAACCCAAAGCTCGTCGTGATTTAGTTTTATCATGACGAGCTTTTTAGTATTAAATAAGAGCACAAAATAGGCTAAAAGTAGGGGGGTGTAAATTTTCCGAAGGAAATGTCTTTACTTGGTTATATCAAAGAATGTTATTTACGGCTTTATTAATCAGTTACTTGCAAAGAAGTTACAGCAATAGTCTTAATGATATCTTCAACATCCGCACCACGTGATAGATCATTCACAGGTTTAGCTAAACCTTGCAAAATAGGGCCGATAGCATCTGCGCCACCTATTCTTTCGGCTATTTTATAACCAATATTTCCTGCTTCTAGAGATGGAAATACAAAGATATTCGCAGGTGCTTGGAAATTATTACCTTTCCATTTTGTATTTAATACGTCATTTGAAAATGCCGCATCAAATTGCACATCACCAATCACGTTTAATTCGGGATGTTCTTTATTGAGTATTTCTACGGCATTACGAACCTTGTCAACTTCAGCGTGTTTCGCACTGGCATTTGTTGAAAATGATAACATGGCTACTTTAGGCTCTAAGCCTAAAAGTGATACTGCATTTTGTGAACTTTGTGCAGCAATATCTGCAAGTATTTCAGCATCTGGGTCAATATTAATCGCACAATCAGCAAACACAATCGGACTAGGAACATCTTCTTTATCACTTAACATAATGAAGAAACTTGAGAGTCTGGTTGTTTTTGATTTAGTGCCAAGAACATGTAAAGCGGCACGAATAACATTGCCTGTAGCATTAATGACGCCTGCGACACAAGCATCCGCATCACCTGCCTGCACCATTAAATCACCGTAATAAAGCGGATCTTTACTGAGTTTACTTGCTTGTTCTTGAGTAATGCCTTTGTGTTTGCGCAATTCAAATAGATTGGTTGCGTATTCTTCTGCTTTGACGTTTTTACTATCGAAGGGATCAACTATTTGAATATCACCCAAACTAAGATCCAGCTCAGAGAGCTTCTCTTTTACTTCATTTTCCTTACCTAATAAAGTAATCGATGCAATATTGTTTTGGTCAACTTCAACAGCTGCTTTTAAGATGCGTTCATCACTACTTTCAGGAAGGACAATATGTCGTTTTACTTGTTGAGCAAGTTTGATGAAATCTGGAGTCATAGTTTTATACTGCCTTTTGAAATTAATTCATGCACACAGTTTTTTTCTGGACTATGTACTTAACTTAAGACGTTGTATTTTACCAGAAGGTCCTTTTGGTAGTTCAGTTAAAATAGAAATTTGTTTCGGCGCTTTGTATTTACCCAGTTTATCCACACACATTTCCATCAATTCTTCACAGCTCACTTCCATTCCAGGGCAGAGTGCAACAGAGGCCATTACTTCTTGACCGTAATGTTCATCATCAATACCGAATGCAGCTGCTTCTAGAACTGCCGGATGTCCATAAAGAATGTCATCTATTTCACGAGGCGCAATGTTCTCGCCACCTTTTATAATTAATTCTTTAAGTCGTCCTGTTATAAAGAAAAAGCCATCTTGATCTTCATACGCTAAATCACCTGTATGTAACCAGCCATCTGTGTTGAACGTGGAAGCAGTAACTTCAGGGTTTTTATAATACCCTTGCATGACATTGTCACCGCGAATCATTAGTTCACCGATATTGTTAACTGTCGCATCTGTTCCATCGTCATTGATGATTTTTGCTTCATTGCCATAGGCTTTACCAGGCGAACCATATTTAGATTTAGCAGGTGGCAATGGGTTGGACAAAATTTGTGCGGCGGTTTCGGTTAGCCCCATTGTTTCTATGATGTGAATGCCAAAACGTTCTTCAAATGCTTTATGTTTTGCAGGAGATAGGGCTGCTGAGGCAGAACGACCAAATCTAACGTGTGATTTTATCTGTGACATTATTTCGCTAGACACACCTTCGGCATTATTTTCGATTAAATATGAAATAATAGTAGGGACAATACTGAACCAAGTGCATTCGAATTCTGCCATATCATGCCAGAACTTGCTGGCACTAAATTTTGGTGCAACCACTAACTTCCCACCACTGTATAAGGCACCCATCACAGATACCATTTGTGCATTTATATGAAAAAGGGGTAACACGCACATGCCGCTATCATTTTCATTTAGATTATGTGCAACAGCAGTATTGCGACCACCTGCGATAACGTTCTTATGAGATAACAAGACACCTTTGGGTTTACCAGTAGTGCCTGAGGTATACATTAAAATGGCTATATCATCTGCTGAAGGAATATTTCTAGCTTTATTTTCCGATGCTTTAGCTAACAGATCTGGCAAACCTTTTTTGATGCCTAAGTTCTCATCTGTAGAAACTATACGGGTTGATTGTGGGAGTTGTTTAAATACAGACGCAAACTTTTCTTGATACTTTTGATTGGCAAATATTAACTTAGCATCAGAATGCCCAGTGACATAAGTAAGCGCTTCCGGTCCACTTAAAGCATTAAGTGCTAAAATAACTCGATTACTATACATAACACCAAGCAACAACAAAGTAGTCCAATAACCATTGTCTAAAATAAAAGAAACCGTTTCGCCTTCGTTTATATTTTCTTCTTCTAATAAGGTGCTAATCTGTTGAGAATGTTGTTGTAATTCAAGCCATGTACATTGCTTATTACCACTTTCGGTAGCGAGTAAAAATACTCGATCAGGATGAGTTATAGCTCCATGATCTATTATCTCTCTCACGCTTTGCATTGTACTTAGCATTATCACTCCTTAATCTTCTAGTTTTTGTATTATTAACTTATTTTACTAATATTATGATTATCCCAATAATCGCCAAATATCGAATCTAAAGAAGGTTGATTAATTGGAATAGTGCGTGAAATACGAGTGGTATTCATATAATTTTTATAATTCATATTATCTGACATATTATTATTACCCCATGTACCGCAACCCATCGATAGCGAGAATGGTAAGCCATTATCAAAACTACCACCCGTTGCAAAGCAATGTGCTTGATTAACAATAACGCGACAGGCTGGGAGGTTTAACCCCAATTCTAATGGGCGCTCATCATTATTGGTATGAATACTTATGGAATGACCACGACCCATATACGCCATAATATCGTCTGCAATCCTAGCTGCATCTTCAAAGTCTTTAGCTCGATAAAGCGCTAGAACAGGAGATAGTTTCTCGCCAGTTAATGGATGACCTTCTCCAATACCTGTATTTTCGACAACTAATACTTTAGCGCTATCGGCATTAGGAGTGTCAAGTTCGCACTTTGCTGCAATTTCATGTGCTTTTTTAGCAATTAAGGTTGAGCTTAAACGTCCTTCGGGAAATAAATTGGTGATTACTTTGTCGCGGTTTTCACCTTCAACTAAAACTGCATTGTTAACCGCTAAGGCTTCAATCATTTCGTCGAAAACAGCATCAACAACCACTAAGTGATTCTCTGAAGAGCAACTAGTCGCATTATCAAATGATTTTGAAGCGACTATTTTTTCAGCGGCTGAATTTAAGTCTGCTGTCTCATCCACAATAGAAACGACATTTCCCGCTCCAACACCAACGGCTGGAGTGCCGCAGGCGTATGCGTCACGGATATTGTTTTGTGATCCAGTAGCGACGACTAGATCGACCTCACGCATTAATTGTTGTGTATCTGCTTTATTGATAGGGAAGGGTAAGTGTTGTACTAAATCTTTTGGAGCGCCAATTCTTTCTAGTTCAGCATGCATGAACTCAACTAAACGAGCACAGCTACTAGCTCCCTTCGGAGAAGGGGCAATGATCATTGCATTTCGGCATTTGATTGCATTAATGGTTTTATTAGCAGGTGTCGCTGCTGGATTTGTTGATGGAACAATCGCTCCAACTACTCCTGCTGGACGAGCAATTTCAATGATTCCTTTATCTGGATATTCAGCTACAACTCCGACGGTTTTTACACCGTCTAAATCACGTAACAGCCCTAAGGTCTTACGATGATTCTTAGTTATTTTGTCTTCTACATTGCCAAGCTCTGTATCGGCTACTGACATTATAGCAAGCTCTTCATTATGCTTGGGATTTATAATGCTCCACCCTAGCGCTGTAACAACTTCGTCTACTTGCTCTTGGGTGTAATTATTAATTATAGCCTGTGCTTTTCGAGCACGAGCTACGAGCTCGCTGACTGCTGTTGAAGTCGCTGCTGAATCTTTTTTAATCATAGTATTGTAACTTATTAAGAGTGTTTAAAAGGTGTCTTAAGGGTTTATGCTTTAGTCTTTAAATCTAATTTACTTATTATTATTGTATAGGATTATATTTATAAATGAAGCTGATGAGAAAATCACCAGCTTCATTTCATACGCTTATAATTACTTCTTTAGACCAGCAAGTAACACAGATAATGAGCTTTGACGCTCTTTCCACATAGCCACTACTTCATCTCGGCTCATGATTTTGACTGGTGAATTAGTCTGCTTCATTTTGCCTAGGGTCTTTTTATCATTGAACATGGTAGGAACAGTGCTTGCTAGATGATCAATTACTGATTGTGGCGTTCCTTTAGGAACCATAAGGCCACGGAAGTTAACACTCGAGTTATCAACATCAACACCAGACTCTTTTAGAGTAGGTACATCAGGAAGAAAAGAATGACGCTCTAAATCAGCAACTGCTAATATTTTGATATCGCCTTTAGCACGGGCCGCATCAGATAGATTGTTAAAACCAGCCATAACCTGACCGCCTTTAACTAACTTCATTGCTCCAACACCACCTTTACCCGGTACGTATTTAAGATCTGCTCCAGAAGCTTTAGCAAACTGTAAATGAGCAATGTGATGCCCAACAAATTTACCCGCACCACTTACTGTTACTTTTCCTGGGTTTGCTTTAGCAAAATCAACTAAATCTTTTACGCTGTTGAATTGACTATCTTTACCAACGATTAGTACAGCTGGATCAGCTCCCCAATTACCTACAGGCTCAAGATTTTCTATGTTGTACTTAGTATCGAATACAATAGATTGAGCGATGAAATGAGGCACGTTATAAGCAGCCATCATGTAACCATCTTTTGGGGCTTTAGATGCAAACCAGTTCCAACCTTTACGGCCTCCTGCTCCTGGCTTGTTTGTAACGTATATTGGTTGGCCAACAGAGAGTGGCTTGTCATCTTTCATTTTAGCTGATGCCAAAGTCGCGATACGTGCTTGGAAGTCAGTTGCTCCACCAGGGTTATAAGCAACCATCACACCAATTGGGCGTTCTGGGTAAGCGTCTGCATAAGCAGATAAGGTGGATGCACCTAGTGTTAATAGTGCAGCACCTGCAAAAATTTTCATTTTTTTAGTCAGTTGGTTCATGGGTTTCCTCCTTAAGGATTAGTTTGGAAAGCAATTTCGCTTTTCCGTTTCTTCTGGTCTTTCAGCTTTAACCATAGTTCAAAATAACTGGTACAAAAAAACTATTTCTTAAAAATGTTAATACAGTTATTAATAATGATTTTTTAAATCAAAAAACCTGTCGGTGTACGAACGTGCAATAGATTCCAGAATAGTAAAAATAGCACTATCATGAAAATGGTAGCGACCCCAAGCTTAAACAGACCTCGCTTGGGATCTAACATATGGCGTTTTCCATACAATGTTACGATTGCGAAAAAAGCCACAAATGATGAGACATAAAAACCGACAACTTCTAATGCAATTAAATAGATAAAGCCGACAACTAATGCAGGCCATAGTGATTTCCAATTAATAAGCGAGCTAGTCATGATATCGGCAGTGTCACGATTAAGATAAGCTTGAAGTAATAAAAATCCAGCTAGAACAGCAATAATCACAGCAGCAATGCGCGGGAATAAATAAACTTCTGCATCAGTACCAATGAACGAAGTGGCCAGCGTAAATACTGCAATCAGAACTGCAATCAGAGCAGTGATATTCTCTTTTACTTTAAAGAAACTCATTTGATTGCTCCATTGGCTTTAGCCATCTTCCGCATTTTAGATTCTGAATAAGCACTGTAAGCGATCGATAAAACCACTAAGGCAATCATAATTATATTAAGAGGACCTGAAGTGAAATATGAGAATATTCCATCTCCCGCTTCACCAATTAACTTGCCTTGTAAAAAGTTATCTTCAGCAATTGGTCCTAAGATTATTCCAAGTACTACCGGAGCAGGGCTGAAGCCTAGCTTGCTTCCGAAATACATCATCACGCCAAGTCCTGCCATGATTAATACATCTGAATAACTAGTTTGAATACTATAAGTACCAAACACGGCAAGAATAAAAATAGTAGCCGCCATGAAATGGCTAGGTACTTTCATAATCCAGCCGCTGTGTTGGCTTAGGAATAGACCAATAACCAACATAAATACTTGAGCAACTAATAATGAATTAATGAAGGTCCAAGTAACTTCAGCATGCTCAGTAAATAAACTTGGGCCTGGGAATAGACCATGAATCAGTAATCCACCAAGTAAGACAGCTGCCGTAGGGCTACCCGGTATACTCAAAGTTAATAATGGGACTAGTGATGGGCCAACCATTGCGTTGTTAGCAGATTCTGCCGCAATCACTCCATCAGGCTCGCCTTTACCAAACTTGCTCGGATCCTTGCTCATTTTCTTGGCTTGGTCATAAGCAACTAGACCTGCAATCTGGCCACCTGCACCCGGTATAACACCGACAACAACACCAATAATAGAACCAATAGAGAGTGCTTTTATTCGAGTTAGGTTATACAACACTGATTTCATAACGCTGTATTTGCCTAAGGCAAAAACTTCTTCCTCTTTAGCCTCTTTAGATTTTTCTAAAAGAGTTAATACTTGTGGAATCGCAAATAAACCAATCAATGCAGCAACAATATGAATGCCACTTTCAAAATGTTCGGTATAGACAAAACGGTCTTCACCTAACATTGGATTCGCACCAATTGTTGATAAGGAAATTCCAATAATGCCAGAGAGTAAGCCCGTAATTACTGACTTACTGCCAATAGTACCGATGATTGTAATACCTAAAATAGCTATCCAGAATAATTCAGTTGGACCGAATTTGAGTGCAAATTCTGCTAGAGGGGGGGTAAAGAATATTAAGACTATAATACCAATAACACCACCCACAAAAGAACTTGTGAAGCAATAAAATAGCGCTTCGGCTGCTCTGCCTTTGGCTGCAAGTTGATGACCATCTAATGCGGTTGCAATATTAGCTGGTGCTCCAGGTACATTGACTAAAATAGCACTAATAGCGCCACCTGCCACAGTAGCGGTATACATAGCCCCTAACAGTATCAGGCCTGCTGCGGGTTCCATATGAAATGTAAAGGGAATCATTAAGGCTACAGCCATTGTTGGACTGAGTCCCGGCAAAGCACCTAATATCAGGCCTGCTAAAGTACCACCAAACAATAGTGATATATGATAAACAGTAAAAACATTACCGAAGTAATTTAAAAAATCCAATTCTTCTACTCCTAGATGGTCCATTAAGATAGAGAGCTATTTTTATTCTTCTGTTTATTCTTATAATTATTTTTCTATTGTTTTTATTTCAAACGTTTTGTTTATGTTGCTGGAAAAATACCTTTGTGTGCACTATAGTTAAATGAAGAAGCAACACATGTAACTCATATATATGAGTTAGCCTACTTAAGATAGACCTTGTTTTTAAACTTGTCAAACTAAAAAAATAGGATACCTTCCCCCTCGATATGAATAACCCAATTTCAACCACTAAAATAGATCCTTACAATGGCGATGCTGGGCAGGTTCAACCCCTTTATCAAAAAGTGGAAGAACACATTAAAAATCAAATAAATACAGGTGAATTGACACCGGGTGATTTAATCCTTTCTGAGCCAAGATTATCTAAGCAACTCGATGTCAGTATTGGTACTGTGAAAAAGGCATTGGATAATTTAGTCTGGCAAGGGTTGTTGTATCGTCACCAAGGTAAAGGGACTTTTGTCTCACGAATAGATTTTAATAATAGTTTGTTTCGATTCTTTTCTTACGCAGACGAAAAAGGTCATGATGTACGAATCAGAAAATTCACAACAGAGAGATGGTTAGGTAAAGGCCCAAAGAAAATATGTCAGCTTTTGAAGGTTGAAAATGACACCGAACTCGTTTATTTAGAACGTATTGGACATATTAATCATCAACCAACGTTTATCGAGAACTCATGGTGGGTGGCTTCTATGGTTCCTGATCTAGAAAAAGAAGAAACTCATATCCCTGATCTGTTCTATGCCCTAATAGTTGATCATTATCAAATTCCGATTATTCGAGCTGAAGAGACCTTAACTGCAGAAGCTTGCGATGAAAGTACCGCTGAAAAATTGAATGTTAAGAAGGATTCACCGATTGTTGTTTTAAATCGTTCTACTTTTACTATTGCAGATAAAATAGTAGAAGTAAGAACTACTAAAGGTCGAGCAGATCAATTTAGTTATAAACGTGAAATACGATAGTTATTAAAAATAATAAACAATTATTAAGTTACTTTCAAAATAATAATAAAAAGTGAGCTGAATCTAATATTTTTTAAGTATTAGATTCAAGCCCTAACTTACTTACACACTTATTTAACTTTCAAATTTTGGAGGATAAAAGTTAAATAATTGAGCTTTTATTGACTCAGAAATTGTAGATTCGCTAAAGATATTGATTTCTGTGTCAAAAATAATTGCAATATTCAAATCAGTTAAGTTTTTTTAGAGATTGAATTTTTACATTTCCAGAACCAATAGTTACAAGCAATTATAGTGACTGAGGATGTGGCTAAAAGTAATGCGGCAATTATAAAATCTGTAGTTAATTTCATTTAATATCCCTATTCGCTTTAATATGTTACATCTATTTGAATGCAAACAGTATGCCAACTATATTTTTTTGTTAAACATTATAAAAAACAGTAAGTTATACGAGAATGATTTTTTTATAGGTTTTTATTGAAAAGAAAAGAGGTGAATTTAATGTTAAGTACTTACATTAAGTGTCAGTTAATGACACTTTTTATATAATTAAACTTGTATAATCACCAATAAGTGCAATTTTGATACTAATAATTATACCGTAAATACACTATTGTAATTTCAGCTTAAAAATACTAAAACATATATCTAAAAGTAAGATGAGCTTAGTAAACGGAAAATAAAAATGATACCTCCCAAAAGTAAGTGGTGTAGCATCGCCATAGAACGAATGCTGGCAAGAAACCCTGACATACAGAACTATATTGATTCACTCACTGAGAAAGATGCATCAGAGATAGGATTATCATTATTTCAATATAGGGTCTCTGAGGAATTAACAGCATTACAACAAGAAGCTGTTCGACTTGATATTCCTGCTTATGATCTCATTATTCAATATGTTGCTGATACTCCCGAGCAAGCACATCAGATGTTGGCTCTCAAAGACGAAGATAAGTATGACCAGAAGAGCCTCTATAATTTAGAAAAGCATGATATTGATTTTTCATCGGCTCGTGCCATCTGGGAAGATTCTGATTTACTTGAAATACCTGTTGGCCTAAAAGATAACTCTCGTTTTGTTTGTATAGGCATGCTTAGGGAGCAATTATGGACAGTACTAATTACTTATATAGATGATAGATCACATATTCTCTCCGCTAGACGTTCACACAAAGAAGAGGTTGCACTTTATAATGGACACTAGAAAATTCGATACACTGTTTGACTCAGGAAGAGACATAACAGAATACTTAGAACTACATAAAGCAACCCGACCTGCGCAACAGCCAAAGAGAATCAATGT
>CALISP010000180.1 GCA_938041705.1 uncultured Cocleimonas sp.
ACTCTTAAGAGTGTTTATTCTTCCGAATCACTTTTACCTTTAGGTTTTTTATTATCCTTTTTAGTTTCATTTTGATTTGATTCATCACCACCTTCATAAACCACAATCTCCACTGGTTTGTGATAAATCAAGTGACTTACATCCACACTGTCGCCATATTTTTCTTTAATCGCTTTAATCGCACGAGTACGTCTAACATAGAAATGTTCTGCTCCAATTTTATCGTAAAGCCCTGATCGTTTAAGAGCATCCTCTACTTTAAATTTAACACGTGAGAAGTAAAATTCGATGCCTGCTTCAGCTAAACGTTCAGACATATGACCCAGCATTTCTTCACCTGTCGCATCTATTTGATCAACTGCTTCTAAATCTAAAACGATAACCTTTAGCTTAGGTTTATCAGCGACGGCATTTAATAACTTACGTTCCAAATAACCTGCATTAGCAAAATACAAATCACCGTCATAACGATAGAACGCTACTGTTTCGCTAGTTTTCAGCGCATTCATTCGGGCATCTCGATAAACACCTTCTTCAGTTAAAGAAACCTCAGCAAAGTGTGGCTGCATAGTTCGGTAGAGATAAAATATCAGTGAAAGAACAACACCAATCAAAATACCCCATTCCAAATGTGGGGCAAAATACAAAGTACCTAAGAAGGTAGCCAAAGCGACTACACCATCATGCGGGTTTACCTTCCATGCATGGTTGAATGGCTCAAAGTGAAACAAACCAATGACAGCAACAATAATCACAGCAGCCAAAGTTGCAACAGGTAAATGGTAAAGCAATGGCGTTAAAAACAATAAAGTAATACCAACGATAATGCCTGAAACAATCGCGGTAAAACCTGTTTTAGCACCTGCATCAAAAGCGACTGCAGTGCGTGAGAAAGAACCCGATACGGCATAACCTTGAGTTACACCTGCTACGATATTAGCTAAACCTTTACCGACCATTTCTTGATCAGCAGATAGATGTTGTCGTGTTTTAGATGCCACAGCTTTCGCTATTGAGAAGGCCTCAACAAAGCTCAATAAAGCGATCATGAAAGCAGGAAGTAATAAAAACCCTAGATGCTTTGAATCTATTGTAGGAATCACAAATGAAGGTAAACCACTCTTGATATCCGACACAATCGCGCCATTCATTCCTTCATAGTTAATCGCCCATGACACTAGAATAGTGATAACGACTGTGACAATAATATTAGGTAGTTTTGGGGCGAATTTTTTCAGCCCAAACAATAAGGCTAATGAGAAAGCACCCATCGCTAAAGTGGGTAAATGTGTTTGCGGAACAGCTAAAACAACATTCCACAGCGTATTATAAAGGTGCTCTCCAGTTTCTGCGTTAACGCCTAAAATTTTACCAATTTGAGTACTCGCAATTACGATAGCAGCTGCATTAGTAAAACCAATCACGACTGGATGCGATAAAAAATCCACCATCACGCCTAGACGCAAAAATCCCAATGCCATTTGCATCACGCCAGCCAGAACTGCAATCATTGCGGCATAAGCGACGTATTGGGTGACTTCTAAATTAAGTGGAAGCAAAGCGGCAGCTGTCATCAACGAGATAATCGCAACTGGACCATTCTGTAATTGTCGAGACGAACCAAACAAAGCGGCAACAATTGGCACTAAAAATGCCGCGTACAAACCCATTTGCGGAGGCAAACCTGCAAGTTGTGCGTAAGCCATTGATTGTGGAATCAAGACTAAAGCAACGGTGATACCTGCAATGACATCAGCTCTTAAAATAGCTGGGTTCTTAAGCTCAAAAATCCAATCTAAAAAAGGGACAAAACGACTCTTTGCATCGTTGGCTAAGCCAGATAAATAGTTATTCATTGATGTTTGTTAATTCCTTAAAATTTCTCTGATCTGTAAATTACACTCACACTATACTTGCTTGCAAACACGAATAATATAATAGAAACAGTAGCTTAAATAACTTCTTCAATAATTTCTACTAACAAAGCATCAATTGCTTTAGTTTTAGTTTCTGATTTTTCACCTTTGCGAAAGCTTAAATAGACTTTCTCAGGTTCATCACTCAAAACATATATTGAAATATTATAAGGGCACAACACAATATTATGTGGATTAGCCGCAACCAAGGCATGCGACAAATCAGCCTTACAGAACAGCAGAATTTCTGCATTGTTATAAACAGGTGAAGTTACACCTGAAACAGCAGCGGTATTATCCAGCATTGTTTTAGCGTGAGACGTGTAACTAATAACCAAGCCCTTGTTAGCAATTGACTCTAACAAATCTGCTTTTGCATCTCCAAAACTAGCTTCGGTACTGAATATACTAGCGTAATTAGGTAATGTATTAATTGTGTTTTTAGATGAACCACTAGTTTCGTTATTTTGGTTTGCATTCGACTGTTTCTCAGTTTCAATTTTAGAAACATGGTCCGCTACACCTTGAGCTAAATCATTTTTTCCTAACCATTCGTTACTGCCGTACCCAAGCGTAAAGAATACGCACATTATTAGCGCATATAGAGGTACAGGCTGTTTTGATACTTGCTTCGGTTCTTTATTTGAATCTTTTTTAGATAGGGGTGTAGACATATAAACCTTCTGTGAATTGAAAAATATATAAAGACTAAAAACTAGGAGGGCGTCTTTTAAATCAATTAAACTATCATATTATTTATTAAGATAGCCATTTAACTCAGTTATTTAAAGCGGCTATTCTGCTGTGTTTTTCCACCAATCAGCAATCACTTTACTTACTACTGGATTAATCAAATAACCGTAGGAACGATG
>CALISP010000181.1 GCA_938041705.1 uncultured Cocleimonas sp.
ACAGAAACTCGAAGCTTTACTGTCAAAGCATCCAGAAATTACACTACTAAAACATGGTTACAACCGCGGTAAGGGAGCTGCAATTTTAACCGCCGCCAATCATGCAAGACAAGCTGGTCATACTCATATTATTCAAATTGACGCAGATGGCCAACACAACACTGATGATATTGAAAAACTAATAGCGCATAGTGAAATAAACCCAAATAAAATAGTATCAGGAGCACCCTATTTTGAAGCATCTGCTCCTAAAGCTCGTGTCTATGGACGGAAAGTTACTAACTTTTGGGTAGCTATAGAAACACTATCTTTTGATATTAAAGACAGTCTTTGTGGTTTTAGAGTATATCCTCTGAGAGAGTTTGAAATAGTTTTTGACAATTATCATATCGGTAAACGGATGACCTTCGATACTGATGTCTTGGTCAAATCACATTGGCAAGGCATCAAAACTGACTTCATCGATACAAAGGTCATTTACATCGAAAACAATGTGTCTCACTTTCATTATTTACGTGATAATTTACTCTTAATTAAACTTCACACTAGATTGATGTTAGGCATGTTAGTTCGCTTACCTAAGATTATAATTCAGAAATTTAACTAATCAGTACCGACATTTAGCTGCAATAGACCAAATATCAATACCTAGTCTCTAATTAAGAAACTCCTAACATTTAATGAAAAGCAAAAAAAATCCCACAGAAACAAATGATGACCAACATTGGTCTTCAGCTAAAGAAGCTGGCACTTTGTTTGGTTTACGTTTTCTCTGGCTGATTCATAAAACCTTAGGTCGTAGAGTTCTATCCATATTGTTGCTTCCTACCGTTGCCTATTTCGTGATATTTCGCTCTGATTCAAGAAAGGCTTCGCAGCAATTTTTAAACAATCATTATCAGCAGTACCCTGAAGCTTGGAAAAAAGCTCCTACATTCAGCGATACTATCAGTCACTTTCGTCAATTTGCAGAAACTGTCGTCGATAAGCTTTCATCTTGGTATGTTGAAATCGATAGCGATGACTTTAATATTCATTCACCTGAGCTAGTGAAAGAATTGCTCGAAGATTCACGAGGGCAACTAATCATTGGCTCTCATATGGGTAATTTAGAATACTGTCGCGGTTTTATGCATCGGTATAAAGAAAAAACAATTAATGTGTTACTGCATGATAAGCATTCGCAAAATTATACTCGAATCATGGCGCAATTAAATCCAGACTCACGACTCAACGTCTATCAAGTTGATGAATTTAATATCAATACCATAATGGCTTTTAAAGAGAAAATTGAAGTAGGTGAATGGTTATTCATTGCAGGAGACAGAGTGCCTCTGACTGGTTTAGAGCGTACTGTAACTGTTGATTTTTTGGGTAAGAAAGCGGCATTACCAATAGGGCCTTATCTCCTCGCAAAAGCGCTAGACTGTCCCGTTAAATTGATGTTTTCGTATCAAAATTTCAAGGGCAAATCTGAACAAATTCATTTTGATGTAGTGGATTTTGCAGATAAAATTACACTCAGTCGCAAAGACAGACAAAATGATATTCAGCAATACGCCCAGAGGTTTGCGACTGAACTAGAAAAACAATGTGCAAAAGCTCCTTTTCAATGGTTTAATTTCTATGATTTCTGGATAGATGATAAGCATCAGTTAGATCAAAACAAGCACATCGACAGTATTGAGAGTTAAGGAAGCTTCATGACTAACGAACCAAGTCCACGCCGTTATGAGCCTAAAATTTTAGAGTTAATTCCACATCGTCCACCAATGCTGTTGGTTAATAGAATTCTATCTTTAGGTAAAAAAGCATCCCGTGCTGAAGTTTTCATCGACGAAGAAACCCCTTTTTATGAAAAAAACTTAGGTGTTCCAGCCTCAATCGGCATAGAGTTTATGGGTCAAACAGCTGCATTGATTGCAGGACAACAAGCACTTAATAACCCAGAAGAAGCTAAATTAGGCTTTTTACTCGGCACTAGAAAGTACCAATCAAACGTTGCTTATTTCAAAGAAAACAGTGTATTGGAAGTTTCCTGTATTGAAGGTGCAATGGTGGGTGAAACCCTAGCTAGTTTTAATTGTGAAATTCGTTACAAAAATAGTACTGAAGTAATTGCCACAGCAAGTTTATCAGTATTACGAAAACCAGCTGAAAGCCCAGAAACACCTACACCTCCAGAGAAAAAACAGTAATGACAACATCTAACAAAACCCCAAATCGTGTTGTTATAACAGGAGCAGGAAATATTTCTTCCATGGGGCAAACATGGTCAGAAATAAAAGAATCATACAAAACTAAAAAATCAAAAGTTCGATATATGCATGAATGGGATCAATTCCCCGAGCTAAAAACACGACTTGCTGCACCAATTGAAGGTTTCGAACTCCCTGACACCTATCGCCTAAAAAAGAAAAGAAGCATGGGCAGAGTCGCTCAAATGGCAGTTCGTGCAACAGAATTAGCACTTAAAGATTCAGGCTTGTTTGGCGAAGATGTGATTACTAACGGAGAAACAGGTGTCAGTTTCGGTTCTGCTACTGGTAGTAGTGATGGCGCATTAGAATTCTTTAGTATGCTTGAAGATCAATCGATGGAGCGTATTAACACCACTACTTATATTCGAATGATGAGTCACACGGCTGCGGTAAATATTGGCGTTTACTTTGGTACCAAAGGCAGAGTTTATACCACTTCCAGCGCTTGTACGGCTGGTAGCCAAGGCATTGGATATGCCTATGAAGCTATTCAAGGCGGTAAACAAACAGTTATGATCGCCGGCGGTGCTGAAGAGCTTTGCCCAACACAAGCCGCGGTTTTCGATACTATTTTCTCTGCCAGCACAAAAAATGACACCCCTCACCTTTCTCCACAACCTTTTGATGAAAATCGTGATGGACTTGTATTAGGCGAAGGTGCAAGTACATTAATTTTAGAGTCTTATGATCATGCTAAAAAACGTGGTGCCAATATCCTAGCCGAGATCATTGGCTATGGAACAAACTCCGATGGTTCCCACATAATGCGACCTAATCAGGCAACGATGGAAAGTGTAATGCAAATGAGCCTAGATGATGCTGGTGTTTCAGCATCTGACATTGGTTATGTTTGTGCCCACGCAACAGCCACCGAATACGGTGACATTGCTGAATCTCAGGCTACCTTGACAGTATTGGGGAAGAAACCTATCAGTTCTCTTAAAAGCTACACAGGACATGGCCTTGGCGCTTGTGGTGCCTTTGAATTGTATTCAACGATAATGATGATGAACGAAGGCTGGTTCGCACCTACGTTAAATTTAGATAATATTGATGAGCGCTGTGCTGATTTAGATTATATCCAGAATGACCTTAGAGCTATCGATACGAATATGGTTATGAGTAACAATTTTGCTTTTGGTGGGATCAATACTTCGTTGATAGTGAGAAAGTGGAATTGACCCTGACTTTAGAAATTTTATTAATTAAGCGTATCCGTTGTTTCCACCAAAATCTACATTTCCTGACGAAAAAAATAACTATATATATTTTTTGGCTGTTGGTCAGCCTAAAAAAGTAACACCCCCCTACTTTTAGGCACTTTTACTGCTATCAAATATTCCTATTAGTAATCTCAACCGCTTTTCTCTCATTACGATCATTCCAAGCTTGTCCTTTAACTTTACGCATCAAACCTTCTATCGTTCTCGTTACAAAGATATTTTTTAACAAAGTTAAACGCTGGCTAAGTTTAGTAGGGAACGCACGCAAGGTCATAGAGAAACCTATGTCTTCATAAACAATATAGTGCCAATAGCCTGAAGGAATAAACAAAGCATCGCCATGCTTTAGCTCTACTCTATAGCCTTGTATATGTTTTAAGGCGGGGTATTTCTCATAATCGGGATTTAAGAAATCCACATCGTGCAAAGCGCTAAATGAAAACGGTACTTTATACATGTATTTAGTTTGTTCGGGTGGAATCAACAACACATGTTTAGGGCCGCCAAAGTGACAGAGTATGAGGTTCGCGAGATCAATATCGTAATGCATTTGTACTTTTGCACCACACCCTCCTACAAAAAGCACAGGTAGTTTCTTGAAGAACTTCAGTCCAATATCAGGATAAGTGAAATCCTTTAACAGCTCAGGCGCATTATTCAGGATATTGTAAAAAAACATGCGCAAATCATTTTCGCCAGCCAGCAACAGATTCAAATAATCATGCAATGTCATTTGCTTTTCAGCGGCATGTTGATGAGATTTTCCTACAGCGGGTTTACTGCTGTATACAGGAACGATGAGATCACCCAAGTTATCTTTTAAATAATCAACATTCCATTTTTCAGTTGCCGGCCATTGCGACATTAACTCGCTTAATACAAGAGGTTTGCCTGTATCTTTATAATTCTGAACGAATGCTTCTTTATCAATAATTGATACACGTTCAATTTCGTTTGGTGCAATCTGCTGAAACATATCAATTATTTTGCATCAATTTATTTTTAAGTATAAAAAGCATAGTGATGATGATGAACTTAACACATACCACCATTAACGCTAATCGTTTGACGCGTGATATATGCCGCTTTATCAGAAAAAAGAAAACTGATTGTTGATGAGATATCCTCAACTTTTCCAAAACGAGCCATAGGGATCATCTTTTTAGCTTCTTTAACATACGCCTCTTCATTAAAAAGACCTTCAGTCATATCAGTTTCAATTACACCTGGTGCAACTGAATTTACTGTAATTTTACGTTTAGCTAATTCGATAGCAAGAGACTTTGATGCACCAATAATACCTGCCTTAGCAGCGCTGTAATTCACCTGACCACGATTACCAATCAAACCTGACACCGAGGTTAAAGTAACAATTCTGCCACCTTGTCTTAGTCGAATCATTGGCATGATTAACGGATATAGCACATTATAAAAACCATCCAAATTAGTATGAATTACATTATCCCATTGCTCAGCTTCCATCGCTGGAAATGCAGCATCATCAGCGATACCTGCGTTACATACCACACCATAAAAAGCGCCATTTTCTTCAAGGTCTGCCTCAAGTAACGCTTTGGCTTGCTCACGATCACTAATATCGAACTGCATTATTTGCCCACTACCACCTGCGCTTTTTATTATTTCGAGCACTTCAGCAGCAGCACTTTTATTGCTGTTGTAATGAACCGTCACATCAAAGCCATCAGCGGCTAATTCTATCGCCGTAGCTTTGCCAATTCCTCGGCTAGCACCCGTTACCAATACTCTTCTATTACTCATATGAATTCACTTACTTATTTTGCTATACCCTTTATGGCTGTTTTTTTACCAAAAAACCTGCATAAATGAGTGAGGCGATTAAATTAAAACTGTTACCTAAAAATAAAATTGTACCAAAACTTTGCGCTACTGGAATAGAACTCAAACCCAACAAACCAAAAGACAACAAACTGGTGACTGCTGAAATAAGTATCGCTTGCTGAGTAACGTTTCCATCCCTTAGTTCATAGGCAAATATTCCATAGTCCATACCCAAACCCAGCACCAAGAATAAGGCCATCACATGGAAGAGGTTAAATGAGATACCTAAAGTTGTGAATATGATAACTAGCGCTGCTGTAGCACACATCGGCACTAGCACAATATTTAATGCTGACAATTTTCGGTATCTGATTAAGATTAACAGCATAATTAAAACATAAGCCAATACGAGTAACTTGCTTGCCGAAACACGTTGCTCTGATAATGATTGTTGAGCTTTCTCTATGCTATTGAAATAATCTGCATTTGGCAAACTTGCGCTGAGTTTCTCCAATGACTCGAAATCTGTACCTTTGGCGATGAGTATGAAGTTTCGATAATTATCTTTCTTACCAGACCAAAGCGGAGGTAACACGTCTTTAAATAGTTGATTCAACTGGTCGGGTTGCAAAACCATATCAATAGAATTTACATATTCAGTCTTTATTTTATCAGCCTTTGTTTTATCAGCACCTAACAGCTCATAAAGAGAATCTACGACACCTGAATCAGAATATACACCTTCTAAAGAAGCATAGTTATCTCGTTGTTTTTTTGGTTCTGGCAGCCATTGGGTAATGCTTTTAAAGTTTTTGCCTGAAAGTGGATTATCACTTAGGTCTTGCTCAACATTGCTGTCTTTTAACTTCTTGTAAAAGACTAGAGTGTTTTTAAATAAGTCTTCAGAACTATCACCACTAATTATTACAAATCTACCAGGCTCATAATCAGATGCAATTTTTGAAACGGCAACTTCACTTGCTAAGATATTTTCATCTGCGGTAAAAAAGAATCTTGGATCATCACTGCTCTTAAGATTCAAAACACTGAAGACTAAGCCAATTAACAAGACAGTAATAATAACGACCAATAAAGATGGCTTAATAAACGCTAAGATACTTTTAATAATGCTCAGTATCTTATTAATAACAACATTGTTAGCGGATGCTTTAGTTTTAGCAAATTGACCTAAACAAATAACACTTATCCACGCCATACTTAAACCACAACAAGAAAAAACAGCAACTTTCTTTAAAGCATCTAATTGTGAGAAGTAGAGCGCTAAGTAACCTAGTAGCGAAGTCACCAAGCTCAACAATAGTGCGCTATGCAATTTCTTTTTGGATTCATTCGTTAAAGCTGTCGTTTCAAGACTATGCATAGAATTATTCTTAGAACTTTGCAAAGAGTCATGAGAAGAGCTGTGATAAAAATAATGGATTGAATAATCGATAACAATACCGATCAAACTGGCACCAAATACGATGGTTAATATATGAATTTTCTCATAAATAACATGTGAAACGGCAAGAGCAAAAGCTACACCAAGTGCGATTGATAAAAAAGGCAATATCAATGGAACTACAGAACGGAAAGTAAAAAGTAAAACCAGAAATACACCTATCATCGAAACGGTACTTATTAAACTAATATCCTTCTTAGATTTGGCTGCTGCATCTACAGCAAAGAAAAATACTCCTGAGCGAAGTATTTGAATGTCGTATTTTTCTTTAATATTTTGACTAATCAAATTAATATTTGAGAGCAGTTGATTCTGAGCATTAATGCCCAATCCACCTTTCAATAATTTGGTTTGAATAACTTGGTAATGGGTGGTTGGGTTAGTAATATCATTATTTAAAATGGCTTTCGTTTGATTTACATCAGCACTTATTCTCTTCAAAAGCTCACTAAAATATTCACTATGCAAGCCGAGCGGATCATCCTCAAAAGACAACAAAGGTGCATTAGTTAGTCTAAATAGTTTTGCTTGAGCCAGCTCAGCTAAGTCAGTATTACTTTTGGTTTTCAGATCGTTCCGTTGTTTTTCAGTGAGTAATTGAAAACGGTATTCTGATAGTGAATCTACAATCACAGACAATGGAATTGAATCAGCAGATATTACCGTTAGTGATTCAAGTTCTGATAAATGAGCATTCAATTCTGCTTTTGCTTTATCGAGTTTTAGTGGATCTTTGTCACTTACGACAAACAAAACACTACGACTGATATTCTCTGTGAGATCATCCATCGCAACCTGAGTTGCGTTATCAATATTTAAATCAGGAGATAAATCACGCAAGCTAGTATCAACCACCAGCTTGTTAGCATTATTGAAAAAGAAAGCAAACGTAAAAACGATAGCTAAGATAAACAATGAACGCCAAACAATCATAAAAGCGTCCTTAGTTTTTTCCGCTAGCGCTTATTCGAACTGGATTTAAGAGTAGTTCGCAACTTTTAGTCGAGATGGAGTGACAGTTTTTTGAGAAGTCATCGTTACTAACAAACTGTTGTTTTTCTGTGCTTACTATCTTAGTCGTTTGTTTGTTTTTATCTGTAATGCTGATTTCTAATTCGTTAATTTCAGTTTTTTTATTTAACACAACAGTTAGTATTGCTCGTTTTACCATGTTGTTTTTAGGCGAAAGCGTTAAAGTATTCTGTTCATTTTCTATGCGTAGAATCTCAAACTCATTTTCAATGAAATCTGTATTTCCTGCCATTAAGCCTAATAACAGGTTAGCTAAAAAGTTGTGCTGAACACCATCTAAGTTTTCTATTGAACGTTTTTCCGGGACCAAAAAGTGAAGTTCCTCATTGGTAAAGACCAAAGACTCAATTATAGGTTTTTGGGTTTGCCAAATTAGACCTAGCTCACATGAATAAACAAATACTCCATTAGAAACTAAAGGTATTGGAAGCGTTTTGATTTGTTTGGTTTGTATAAACTCTCCTGAAAAATGACAGACCTTCGGTAACATTGATTTTAGGAAATGTAGGTTTTCATCTGAATTAGCGCTGACAAATACACTATAAAAAAGTAATAAAAAGAGTAAATTAAATTTAATCATCGTTTTCACCAGACAACGTTTGAAACGCAAGGTTTACTTTATTAATGAATTGTTTGGGACTATCAAACTGAGTCAATTCTTCTGGCATTTTAACAGCGAATTGCGTGGTTTGACCTTTAGTAACTATATCCCTAGTTTTACTATCAACAATTCGATAGTCGATAACGAGTTTGTGTTTCCATTCTTTAAGTTCAGCAGTAATTTCAAACGTCTGTTCGAAACGTAAAGGTTTTATATATTTTGTCTGTAAATCTACAATCGGATAAAAATGACCTATTTCTTCCATATCGGCATAAGTAAAACCAATATTTGTCAGTAATTTACAACGTGCGATTTCAAAATATTTGGGGTAGTTCCCGTGCCAGACAATTCGATAAGCATCTACATCAAAAAAAGCCACTTCCATTGGTAGGGTGACGCTTAATTTAGTCAAGTTAGCCGACATTAAATTACATTGCTACGATGATTTGAACAACATCATCAATGGTTCTAGCATCCTTAAAAAGCTTAGGAGACAGGTCTTTTCCCATATGCTTTTTTAATTCAACCATTAAATCCACAGTATCAATGCTATCAATATCAAGGTCTTGGTAAAGTCGGGCATCAGCCACAAGTTCAGACTCTTCCAATTCAAATAATTCTATTAGCTTTTCTTTCAATTGCTGAAAGGTTTGTTCATAACTAGTTGTATTTTGTTCATGACTGCTCATAAAAATTTTGGCTCGCTGTTTAAGTGACCGCTTGCATATAAATAGCATTATTGGTCGAGCTATTAATAGCGCGCATTATACTATCAAATACTACACTGAGGTAGTTTAAGAGCCATTAACGGTTATGAATAAATCACTAGAAATATCTATAAAGTCGGGGGGTGTTATTTTTACTCGCTATCTGTGTATGAATCTAATTGTTGAATAGCAGTAAGATAATATTCTCTCAAATATGATGTCAAACGACGATATTGAATAGTTTTCGCCAAACTCGTATCAATACAATCTTCAATCTTTAAGGTTGGATTAATGCGCACAAAAATTTTAGATTTTATTTTTGGCAGTCGATACCAACTTTCAAATTTTTGTAGTGCCCGTGGTGAACAAGTTATTAAGAATGGCACAATGTCGCAATTCGCATGAATAGCAATATTTGCGGCACCACGTTTAAACTCCAACTGAGTATCATATCTATTTCGTGTACCTTCAGGAAATATCAGAATATTTTCACCTGTTGAAAGCTTCTCTACTGCAGCTTCGACCAAGTTTTCTTCAGTATTAGGAATGTATCCAGCCAACCCAACGGTCAATCGAGTCACAGGGTTTGTAAATAACTGCCCTTTAACCACACAACATACATTATCAGTGTAGGCTAAAACGATTAAAGCATCGATCAACATTGAATGATTTGAAACAATTACTTTACCAATGATTTTATCATTATTCAGATGCTTTAAATCATAGCTAAACAGACCTAAAACTCGCATAAAGTTCACATAGAATAAACACAGTCTTTGGATAGTTTTGCGGATTTTATTTTGCCTTTCATCGCTACTTTTAGTAAGTAATGCAATTAAAACAGCATGAATTACTGGAAAAAATGCACCAATTGCAAATACGATATAGCTCGTACCAGCAGCAATTATTCTCCAGTAATGGTTTGGGGTTAAGAGTTTCAACTAGATGTCAGTAGATAGGTCTAATGGTAGCATTATCAATTCTAGGAGCAGAAGCATTCGACTTCGACAAGTAAATCAGAACGACAGATGTCAGCAATCGTATATATTTTTGCAGCTTCAGGGAAATCTTTTTCCAAAGATTTTTTAGTCTCTTCTAAACATGATTTATCGCGTAAATACACCTTCATAGTTTGAATAGTATCAGCACTATAACCAGTTTTATCGAGCAAGTGGAAGACATTCTCTTTCGTGGTATCTAACTGAGCTGTGAGGTTCCCTTCGTGAAGCGTTTCATGGCCAACAATACTTGCAGTACCTGATATAAACAATAAATTACCATTAGGGTATTCAAGCGTTGTTGCGCGAGCAAATGATGGGCTACTTACGCCATATTGACGAGGATATTGATAAGCATTCTGCTGCTTACTATTTGTATGATGTTTACCTTTGAATACGCTAGATATCGCATATATTGTCATGCCACTGGTTATATGACCAATACCTGTTGCGGCAGGAAAGTCATCATTTTTTATTCCAGAGGATTTAAAGGCTTTTAGTCGTCCTGTACAAAACAACTTATAGTTTTCGTTATCTCCATGTCCTTTATTAATCGCAGGAACATAATTCCAAAAACGTATTAAATTTGATTGACCTGTTTGTTTAATAAATGCTAATAATTCAGTATAAGCATCATTAGTTGCCTTAACCAAGTCCTCGCATTCTTCCTCACTTAAACTAATAGAAGTAAATAGAAAACTGCCCGATTCTGACCATTTACATAAACCAGAGGTTCCACTAGTAACCGGTTCACCTTCTATTTTCCATAGTTCATGAACGTAATCACTGGCATCAACTCGGCTAACACCTGAAGGTATGTAATTTTCAGTCTGACGAGTTATTGGAAGATCAAAACCTATAATCGCCAAATTTTGAGATTCTGTTCTAAGTTGCTCTACCGATTCACACGAATAAGAATTAATTAGCATTTTGTCGATTTCTCAAGTGCAAGATGCACACTTTACATTAAATTTATTTCTATAACTTATCGTTAAATCACATTCAAAATTAACTCAACAATAAGGCAAAATATTTTTCTTAAATTAAATTTTACTCCCCAGCAAAACATTAATTTAGATGATTTATTAATTAAATATAGTTTAAACTATACCCTCACAAAAATAAAGATTATAGCTAGTGAGGTAAAGAGTGAGTGCACAAACTGAAGCCGAAAAAAATATGGCAATATTGCTGATTGAAGTTCTCAACCTTGAGGATATAAGCGCCGAAGAAATCGATCCTGAAGAGCAATTGTTTGGTGATGGCTTAGGTTTAGATTCTATCGATGCTCTTGAGATTGCACTTGCTGTTTCTCAGGATTTTGGTGTTCAAATGAAAGCTGAAGACGAAAGTACACGTGAGGCTTTTGCTACCTTAAAAAGCTTGACTGATTTTGTAGAGAAAAACAAAACAACATAGTATCAATATTGTTTATTAGACATGATCTATTAGATACAAATTTCATATTATGACTAGTAATACCTCACCACTTATAAATCGCAATCTTCAAGATAATATTGCTTATCTAAGTCAGGATTGTCGAGTTACTGGTGATGCTAAAGGTTTTGTTAGTATTCAGCGCTTTCTTGATACTACTTTAGCACTTTCCAAACAGCTTCCTGACGATAAACAGCATGTCATTAACTTGTGCAGTAATCGTTATTTATTTTTAGTGGTTTTATGCGCCACTATAATAAAAAAGCATACCAATCTATTACCTTCAAATAGAAATATCGAAACCCAAGAACGGCTGTCACAACGATACGAAAATACCTATGTGATCCATGATGAATTACATAAGTCTTTATATGGAAGAGACAAAATTTCTCCAGGTTTATTTGTGCTTAATCTGAATATATCAAAGATCAAAAATATTAAACCTAAATCAGAGATACCACATATTGACCTCAATCAACTGGTTGCCATAAGTTTCACTTCCGGTTCCACAGGTAACGCTAAACCAAATGAAAAAACATGGAATACTTTTGTAGCTAGCACCAAGATCAATAGTCATTACATGTTGCCAAGAGTGCAAGCAACGATTCAATTATTAGCCACCGTACCTGCTCAACACATGTGGGGTTTGGAAACTTCAGTATTCATGGCCTTGTTTGCGAATATCTGTGTTGTAGATTCAAAACCTTTGTTTCCTCAAGATATTCAAGAATTACTTAAAATATTACCTGCGCCTCGCATGATGGTATCCACGCCTGTTCACTTACGTGCTTTATTCGCGAGTAATATCAAATACCCAAAGCTCGAAACTGTACTC
The DNA here is from genome assembly GCA_938041705.1 of uncultured Cocleimonas sp. Classification (GTDB taxonomy): domain Bacteria; phylum Pseudomonadota; class Gammaproteobacteria; order Thiotrichales; family Thiotrichaceae; genus Cocleimonas. The sequence goes on from CALISP010000181.1 coordinate 12,357, forward strand.
TGTGCAACCTCACCATTGACTCAAGAACTTGCTATACAAATAGAACAAATATTCAACGCCGAATTACGAGAAGTTTATGGATGTAGTGAGATTGGCTCAATGGCGGTTAGAGCCTCTGCTAAAACAGAACTTTGGGAAAGATTTGAAGGCATTCATTTTGACCAACAAGAATCAAATCAAATACTCGCACATACAGATCATGTTAATGAAGCTGCAACTTTAGGTGATTTTATTGAAATGCAAGATGCCCAACACTTTCTCCTAAAAGGACGCACTGACGATATGATTGATATCGCAGGAAAACGTGGCTCTTTAAATGAAATAAATAAAGTACTACTATCTTTTCCAGAATTGATTGATGGTATTGTTTTCTTCCCACCTCAAGATAGACCAATTCCACGCTTGGTTGCAATCGTCACGCTCAAAACTAATACCACAAAGAAACAACTGGCGGATCACTTTCGTAGATTTTTAGATCCCGTGTTTATTCCAAGACCTATTATTGAAGTTGAAAAACTCCCAAGAGAGGATAACGGCAAACTACCTAAGAAAGTATTACTTCGATTTTATCAATCATTGTTCAATTAACAATGTTATGAGCTTTCAAAAAAGACACCCCCCTACTTTTGGCATAATACTTTAGAATTATTTTTGTTTCATTTTTGTTCTCTTTTAAATAAAACTCTGTAATAATCCTCTTATTCTTTTTCTACTTGGTTACTCGCCTTCAGATGCTATCTCATATTTATTTAAAAGATTTCGCTATTATTGAAAAGCTTGATCTTGAGCTAAAGACTGGTATGACTGCACTTACAGGTGAAACTGGTGCAGGAAAATCAATTCTAATCGATGCTATTGGATTAGTTTTAGGTGATCGTGCGGATAGCGGTGTAGTTCGCCATGGCGCTGAAAAAACCGAAATCACATTGAGTGTAGATACTGATGATACCCCTTCAGCAAAAAAATGGCTGATAGCACAAGATTTAATTCAAGATGATGCTGATGATGAATGCATCCTTCGAAGAGTTATTTCGGCCTCTGGTAAATCACGCGCTTGGATTAATGGCTCACCTTGCAATTTGAAGATGATGCGTGAATTAGGTGAACAACTAGTTGATATTCATGGTCAACATGAACACCAGTCGCTGATGAAAAAGATCATGCAACGTTCAATGTTGGATGATTTTGCAGGCAATCAACAACTAATCAAAAAAGTAGTTGAAGCTTACGAGAGTTGGAAAACACTCAGCAATAAGCTTTCTCTACTCAGTAATCAAAATAGTGATCATCAAGCTAAACTTGATTTATTACGATTTCAAACACAGGAATTAGATGATCTGCAACTAAGTGAGAATGAATCAAAAAGCTTAGATGAAGAACATGCACGTTTATCTAATTCAGGTCAGTTAATTGAGACAAGCTCACACAGTGTAGTAAAGTTGTACGATGCAGATGAGCAATCCATATATTCGAATATAAGTGATGTATTACAAGGAATTGAAGCTGCTAAATCGTTAGATTCTGCTTTACGAGAACCCCTGGAGTTATTACAAAATGCTCAAATACAAATTCAAGAGGCGGCAGACTTATTACGGCGATATCATGAATCGGTTGAACTTGACCCAGAACGTCTAGATTGGGTCAATCAACGTCTATCTAACTTTCACGATTTAGCGCGCAAACATCAAACAACACCTGATCAACTATTTGAAAAATGGCAATCACTACATGAACAACTAGCATCGCTGAGTGGTGATGATTATGATTTAGACGCTTTACAAGAGAGCTTAAATCAATGCGAAAAAGAATACATAAAAGCAGCAGAAGCATTATCCAAATCAAGATATAAGTCAGCAAAGTTGTTATCTTCAGGTGTATCGAAAGAAATGCAGCAACTAGGGATGGAGGGTGGAAAGTTTATCATCGAAATTAATAGTAATGAGAATTACAGCAACTACGGTATTGATGATATTGAATTTATGGTTAGTGCAAACCCTGGACAACCCTTGAAGGCTTTAAATAAAGTCGCATCTGGTGGAGAACTATCACGTATCTCTTTAGCTATTCAAATGATTGCAGCACAAAAAATTACTCTACCTGCCTTAATTTTTGATGAAGTTGATAGTGGCATTGGTGGAGGTATCGCTGAGGTTGTTGGTAAACAGTTACGTAAATTGGGAGCTAGTCGTCAGGTCTTGTGTGTGACGCATTTACCGCAAGTAGCTTCTTGCGCGCATAATCACCATAAAGTAACAAAAATAAAAAATAACAAAAGTACCAGTACAGGTATGTTAGTCCTGGATAAAGAACAACGTGTTGAAGAAATAGCACGGATGATGGGAGGTATTGATATAACACAAACAACTTTAAACTTAGCCGAAGAGATGTTGGCTAACTAAAACCATATTTATCGTTATCAAACGTATTAGAATAAATTCCAATGGCTAGCACGGTTATTTGAAGATTTAGAAGTTTTAATTTCTTTAGATCCGTCAACTGATTTATTTGTTGTTGTATTTATACTCTCTTGACTCAACCCATTTTCATTTAGCATGCCATCGAGAGAACTCAAAAGCTGTTCTTGGATGGAGTCAGACTGTAAGTCTGTTGATAACCCATCATCAACAACATCCTCTTCTGCGCTAAGAGCTGCTGCATCACCATCAAATAAAACAACTATCTCTGGCTCAGTAGCTACGACCTCATTATTAGTTACTTTCATTGTGTTTGAAGCATTTGATTGATTTTTTGTCCCATTATTTTTATCTAAATAATCAAGGATTCCATCGCCATCAGTATCTAATACAGATCCTTCGGCTTTAGTCAGTAAATCATCACCATCATCATTCGCATCTAAATAATTAGGAACACCATCAGCATCAGTATCATCATTGATCGCGGTACTGTCCTTATTTAAATCTTCTAATTTGGTTAATATACCATCATTATCATCATCGTTATCCAGAGCATCAATAATGCCGTCATGATCAGAATCTTGTGGTGAATTTACATCCAAACCAATTTCAATAGCGTCAGATACATTATCTCCATCAGAATCACGACTTAAGTGGTTTGTACCCAATATCTTCTCTAAAGCATTAGACAAGCCGTCATTATCAGAGTCGGTATGACGATTAATTATCATATTATCCGTAGTAGGAATTTTGGCCTGCTCCATTGTTTTAGTTTTAGTTTTAGTTTTAGTCTTAGTAACAACAATTATTTTTGGTTTTCCATTATCAATTGCTGGTAGTGCACGCTTTTCTTTAGTAACTATTTTAAACTCATTTTGTTGACTTTTATTTACCAATGTTTGTTTGAGGTGTTGGAATTTAGAATCTAAATAGTCTGGTTTACCATCATTATTATGATCAGGAAGTTTTACATTATCATCTATACCATCACCATTTTTGTCTACAGCACCTTCGCGATTCACATCAAAAGCATCGTCAATTCCATCCTGATTTTTATCTTGGTTTAAAAATCCTGCTTCTTCTCCATCTGCAACATCATCATTGTCTGAATCAACATCTAAATAATCTAAGAGACCATCTTTATCAGTGTCTTTTTTGCTTTCCAAATAGCTTGGTAAACCATCATTATCGTCGTCATAATCAAGCACATCAATAACACCATCATTATCACTATCTTTTGGTTTATCTTTATTTTCTCCTATCTCGTCACCGTCTTTTATTGTATCGCCATCAGTATCAGACAAATATGATTCTGAACCAATTTTAAGTTCGTAAGCATCCGTTAGGCCATCCCCATCGCTATCATTTGTCAATGATTGAGCAGATACTGAACAATACGAAAATGCTATTATGATAGCCACGATAAAAAGGCTTCTATAAGCCAATGGTTTTGTTGATTTAGATTTATTGGCTATTTTCAATAATCTTGATAAATGATTGGGCAGGTTTGCCACAAGATTCCCCTATTACGGTATAAATATTTCTATTTGTGAATCTTTCAAGAAATACTAAACGTTATTATTTTTATTGTCTTTTTAATATTGTCATGGGTATTCAATTACATCAATAATTATCCGAGCAACGGCATGGTCCATTTTTTACAGAAATATCTATAAGAGATCGATTGTTTAAATAATTGGATTTAGATCGGAGTAAAAGACACCCCCACGCTTTTAATGGATTTATGGTATTTTTGAGAGCTTTCGTTGCTTCTTTATTTTTGTAATGATCAGAATATTAAACCCAAGTAAAAGAAAATTACTTTAAGAAAGTAGAATAGGAGACAAAATCCTAAAAAACACTGCCTTTAACACCAAATAATCTAGAATATTCTTTTGTCGCATATCTGTCAGTCATACCTGCAACATAATCTGCTATTACTCGCGCTTGACCTGACAAACCATCCTCTATGAGTGCCTCACGAGCCAGGGCTAAATGCCTTGGCGGCAGTAAACGCAAGTCATTCATAAACACCTCAAATAGTGATGTTATTACTTGATGGGCTTTGCGCGTCATCCGATAAACTTTATGATGAAAATACAAGTTCTCTCGCAAGAACTTTTTTAATTCTTGGTTATATTCACGCATGTCATCACTAAAACTTATCAGTTGTTCAGAATGATTTCTAACATCTTCAATCGTTTGAGGATCAGCAATAGCAATTCTAGATCGACTTGTTTCTACTAAATCAATCACCTGCTCACCAATCATTCGACGAATTGTTTCATGTACTCTGCGGTGTCCTTTTAAATCAGGATATTTCCACATAACTTTGTCATATTGAGTACTGAATAGAGGAATGTTGCGCATTTGTTCTATGTTTATTAGACCAGAACGCAAACCATCGTCAATATCGTGATTATTATAGGCAATTTGATCAGCTATATTAGTTAGCTGTGCCTCTAATGAGGCTTGTTTTTTATTAATAAAACGCTCACCTACTTCACCTAGTATTGCCGCATTTTTTAAAGAACAATGTTTTAAAATACCTTCGCGTGTTTCAAAGCAGAGATTAAGCCCGTCATAATCGGCGTAGTTTTTTTCTAAAATATCAATTATTCGTAATGATTGAAGGTTGTGCTCAAAACCACCATATTCTTTCATGCAAGCATGCAGAGCATCTTGTCCTGCATGTCCGAATGGGGTGTGACCAATATCATGAGCCAACGAGATTGCTTCGGTTAAGTCTTCATCTAATCGTAAAGTTCTTGAGATAGATCGAGCAATTTGCGCAACCTCTAAAGAATGCGTTAGTCGTGTTCGATATAAATCACCTTCATGGTTTACAAAGACCTGAGTTTTATACTCCAAACGTCTAAAGCCAGTCGAATGAATAATACGGTCACGATCACGTTGAAACTCGGAACGATAAGTAGGTGAAGGTTCAGAGAATTGCCGCCCTCTACTTTGTTTGGGATTAGCCGCATAGGGTGCTCTACCTGAGTTTTGCTCTGTTTGAGTCATACTAGTTAGAATGCCCTAAAACTTTTAATAATGCATTCTTGTCAAAATCATTAGTTATAAAGCTTTCACCCATAGATTTCATCAAAATTAAATTCAATACGCCATCTTGGACTTTTTTATCAATCGACATGAGTTCTGTAAAACGCTCAGCATTAATTTCAGATGGTGGTTTAATTGGTAAATTAGCTTTTTCGAGAAGAGTACTAATTCCTTTAACATCGTTTTCAGTTAACCATCCATGCTCTTTAGAAAGTTCCGCAGCCATCACAATACCTACCGAAACTGCTTCACCATGCAGCCACTTGCCATACCCTAAGCCAGTCTCAATAGCATGACCAAATGTATGCCCTAGATTTAATAATGCTCTTTGTCCTGATTCTCTCTCATCAGCGGCTACTATTTCTGCCTTATGCTCACAAGAACGCTTAATCGCATATGCTAAAGCATCAGGATCTCGCTTCATGAGTTTATCCATATTCTCATCTAACCAATCAATGAAGGCTAAATCGTTGATGTATCCATATTTAATAATCTCTGCAATTCCCGCACTTAATTGCCTATCATCTAATGTATTCAAGGTTTCAGTATCTATAATCACACATTGTGGCTGATGAAATGCCCCAATCATATTTTTACCTAATGAATGATTTACCCCTGTTTTACCACCTACAGATGAATCAACCATAGATAATAAAGTTGTAGGTACTTGGATGAAGTTTATACCGCGTTGATAAGATGCTGCTGCGAATCCAGAAATATCACCAACTACTCCGCCACCCAAAGCTATTAAGGTCGTCTTACGGTCACAACGTGCTGTTAACATTTCAGTATGAACTTGCCCTAAGGTATCCATTGTTTT